>JAABRS010000017.1 GCA_011390775.1 Clostridia bacterium
GCGAAAGACCTTTCGTCCCTATGTATATCTTTTGAGATGTATATAGAGATGAAAGGTTTTTTTATATTTAAATATAGATAGAAAGGGTAAAAAAATGAGTGAAAAGAAAGATAAAAACATTAAAGAAAATCCAAAGAAAATATCAGAGGAGCTGGTTAAGAGAGTGGGAAAGCTCTCGACCTCCCTTATCAGCGACGGTATGGAAAATTCAAGGACTATGAATTACCTAATAAAACCGATAAAGGGAGGAATGAAGGTTCTGGGGACAGCTCTGACGGTGAAGGTAAAGCCGGGAGATAACCTGTATCTACATAAAGCAATATATGAAGGGAAAGAAGGGTATGTACTGGTTATGGATAACAGTGGAAATAAAGATGCTGCTGTATGGGGTGAAATGATGAGTCGAGGAGCTTTAGCAGCTGGGATTTCGGGAGTAGTTTTAGAAGGATGTGTTAGAGATTTAGCGGATATTAAAAAATTAGGACTGCCGATTTTTGCAGCTGGAGCTGTACCTAAAGGTCCAACTGTTGATGGTCCTGGGAGTATAAACACAAATATCACCTGTGGTGGGGTAGAGGTTCATCCAGGGGATTTGATATTTGGTGATGATGACGGAATTGTTGTTGTATCTCCTAAAGAGTTAGAAGAGGTTGTAAAAAAAGCTGAAGCAAAATTAGCTAGAGAAACAGTTAGAATAAAAGAACTAGAAGAAGGAAAGCTGGTTCCAGACTGGGTTAATGAAAAATAAAAATTTACAGGAGGATAAAATGCAGGATAAAAAAACTATTGTTTTAGGTGTTATAGGTTCCGACTGTCACGCTGTTGGAAATAAAATATTAGATCATGCTTTAACAGAATCAGGTTTTAATGTAGTAAATATAGGAGTAATGTCTCCTCAAGAGGATTTTATAAATGCAGCTATAGAAACAGATGCAGACGTTATTATGGTATCATCACTTTACGGTCACGGAGAAATAGACTGTAGAGGGATGAAGGATAAATGTCTTGAAGCAGGATTAGAGGATGTACTTCTTTACGTAGGTGGAAATATAGTAGTTGGTAAACAGGAATGGAAAGATGTTAAATACAGGTTTAATGCAATGGGATTTGATAGGATATATCCTCCCGGAACCTCATTAGAAAGAGCAGTAGAAGATTTAAGAGCAGATTTATATAAGGATCATAGGGCAGCGGTTTAAAATATGGATGCTTATTTATTTATAGATTTCGGCAGCACATTCACAAAACTAACTCTTGTAGATGCTTATGAAGATAATGTTATAGCTACAGAAAAATCTCACACAACTGTAAATAATGATGTAGCTGAAGGTTATGAAAAGGCACTGAGAATGCTTAGAAAGAAGGTCGGGAAGGCTTTTAATATCAAAAAAAAATTAGCTTGCTCATCAGCGGCTGGAGGACTTAAGATAATTTCAATAGGTCTGGTGCCTGAACTTACTGCAGAAGCTGCAAAAAGAGCAGCTTTAGGAGCTGGAGCTAAAGTAATAAAGACCTATAGTTTCCAATTAAACCACTGTGAAATGGAAGAGGTTAAAAATTCAGATGCAAATATTATACTACTTGCCGGTGGTACAGATGGTGGAAACAGTAAAAGTATAATTCATAATGCCAAAATGATTGCTAAACATAAGATAAGTATTCCAATAGTTGTTGGTGGAAATAAAAGCTGTACAGATGAAGTAAAAGAGATATTTGGTAAAGATATTGAATACTATATTACAGAAAATGTAATGCCTAAATTAAATACAATAAATATTGATCCTGCAAGAGAAATTATCAGAAAAATATTTATGAATAATATAACTCACGTACCGGGAATGAATGAAGTGGAAGAGAAAATATCACAGGTAATTATGCCTACACCCGCAGCGGTATTAAGAGCTACTGAAGTTCTGTCTAAGGGAAGTTTAAGAGAAAGTGGATTAGGAGATTTGGCTGTTGTTGATATAGGTGGTGCTACGACAGATATTCACTCTGCTGCTGAAGGTTATCCAATAAAGTCTTCTGTATTATTAAAAGGTCTTCAAGAACCTTTTATGAAAAGAACTGTAGAGGGAGATTTGGGACTTAGATATTCTGCAAAATCCCTATACGAAGGTTCCGGAAGTCTGCTTCTAAAAAAATATTTGAATGATAAAAAATATAACTTAGATGAAGAAATTGATAAAAGGTATAAAAATGTAGATATTGTTCCTGAAAACGAAGATGAGAGATATTTTGATGAAGCAATAGCCAAGGTGTGCGTTGATATATCTATGGAGAGACATGTTGGGAAAATAGAATCCCTTTACTCCCCAACAGGAATGATTTTTTATCAAGAAGGAAAGGATTTGCAAAATCTATCTTACTTACTTGGAACTGGTGGAGTTTTAGTAAACAGTTATAATCCCAAAAATATTTTAGAAGTAGGTCTTAATAAGGAAGAAAATTCTATGATTTTAAAACCAAGAAATTCAAAATTTTTATTGGATAAGGAATATATACTTTCAGCTATGGGATTATTATCTACAATTGATGAAGAAAAAGCAGTAAGAATGATGAAGAAATATATTGTTGAAATATAGGAGCGTAAAATGAAGCTTAAGAATAGAAAATTATCAGAAGATGAATTTTTTGATTTAAGAAAAGAAGTTCTTTCACAGTGGCCAACAGGCAAAGAAGTTAATCTAAAAGAAGCTGTTGATTATTTAAAAAAAGTTCCTGATGAAATGAATTTTGCAAAGAAATTAAAAAAAGCAAAAGAAGAAGGAATAACCCTTGCTCAGCCTAGAGCAGGGGTAGGGCTTATAGATAAGCATATTGAACTTATGAACTTTTTATCGAAAGAAGGAGGAGCAGATCTTTTACCCTGTACAATAGACTCCTATACAAGACAAAATAGATATAAAGAATGTGAAGTAGGAATAGAAGATTCAATCAAAGAAGGAAGATCTCTGTTAAACGGATTTCCCGCTGTAAATCACGGAGTAAAAGGATGCAGGGAGGTATTCGAAGGAGTAGATAAGCCTCTACAAGCAAGACATGGCACACCGGATTCAAGACTTCTATCTGAAATAATTCATGCTTCAGGATGGACTTCAAATGAAGGTGGAGGTATTAGCTACAATATACCTTATGCTAAAAATGTATCTGTAGAGAAAACTTTATATGACTGGCAGTACTGTGATAGATTAGCAGGATTTTATGAAGAACAGGGAATAGAGATAAATAGAGAACCTTTTGGTCCTCTTACAGGTACTCTGGTTCCCCCATCTATATCTAATGCTGTTGCTATTATAGAAGGATTACTAGCTGCGGAACAGGGTGTTAAAAGTATAACCTTAGGATACGGCCAGGGAGGAAATCTTAATCAAGATATAGCTGCTGTTAAGGCATTAGAGGAACAGGCTGAATCATATCTGAAAAGATTTGGATATAAGGATTGTTATGTTACTACGGTATTTCATCAGTGGATGGGAGGATTTCCAGAAGATGAAGCTAAAGCTTTTGGTGTAATATCTATGGGTTCTATGGCTGCTGCTTTAGCAGGAGCAACAAAGGTTATAGTAAAAACTCCCCACGAAGCTCACGGAATACCCACTAAAGAAGCAAATGCAGCCGGGATAAGAAACACTAAAATGACTTTAAGTATATATGAAGGTCAGAAAATGTTTATGAGTAGAGAGCTGGAAGAAGAAATAGAAATAATTAAAGCAGAGACGGATTGTATTATAAATAAAATTATAGAAGTGGGTAAGGGAGATATAGCTTTGGGAACTGTGAAAGGAATAGAAATGGGCATTATAGATATACCTTTCGGACCATCAAAATTTAACCTTGGACAGATGATGCCTGCAAGAGATAATCAGGGTGCTATAAGGTATTTGTTAACTGGGAACCTACCCTTCACTAATGAAATAATAGATTATAATAGAAGTAAGCTGGAAGAAAGAGGAAGATATGAAGATAGAAAAGTAGATTTCAAAATGACTATTGACGATATATACGCTGTAAGTAGGGGAAAACTTATCGGACGCAAATAGGGCTGCAGATTACTGCAGCTCTATTTACGTTAAATATTCTTTTAATTATTTATTGATAAAAATTAAAGATTAATTTAAGATAAGTAATATATAATGATTATTATGATTTGAGGTAAATTATGTTTGGATATGTAACAGCAAATAGAGAAAAATTAAATGAAGAACAGGAAAGATACTATAGAGCTTGTTATTGTGGGCTTTGCAGAACTTTAGGGAAAGAACACGGGGCAAAAAGTAGAATTACATTAAATTATGATATGACTTTTCTTGTACTTGTACTATCTTCAGTATATAATGTAAAGGTCGTGGAAAAAGGTGAAGAGAGATGTATAGCTCATCCTTTATCAAAACATGACTATTGGTATAACGATATAACTAAATATGCAGGGGATATGAATATACTCTTGACATATTTTAATTTTTTAGACGATTGGAAAGATGATAAGAGCCTGGTTTCTTTGGCTGAAGCAAAAGTATATGAAAAAGAATTTAATCAAGTATCTAAAAAATATCCTGATAAAGCCGGGTATGTAAAGGAAAAACTTAAAGAATTATCTATAATTGAAAAGAAAGGCATTATGAATCCAGATATACCGGGAAACTGTTTTGGGGATATATTAGGAGAAATATTTGCTTATAAAGATGATGAAAATAAAGATAAGTTGAGGGAATTCGGAAAAACTTTAGGTAAATTTATTTATATAATGGATGCTGTATTAGATTTTAAAGATGATTTGAAAAAAGAAAGATATAATCCTATGATAGGTACTCCTTCCAATACTTATAAAGATATTTTGAATATTTTGATGGGAGATTGTACCGAGAAATATGAAAGTTTAAATATTGAAAAAGATAAAGAGCTTATTGAAAACATTCTTTATTCAGGAGTATGGATAAAATATCAAATAAAGAAAGCAAAAGAAAAGGAGTCTGACAATGAGTGATCCCTATGAGATCTTAGGAGTAGAAAGAGATGCCTCCGAGGAAGAAATATCAAAAGCATATAGAAGACTTGCAAAAAAATATCATCCAGATTTGAACAACGGAGATGTAAATTCTACTAAAAAAATGAGTGAATTAAATAATGCCTATGAGAATATAAAAAATGGAACTCCTTATAATGGTAATTATCAACAGGGTTACAACTCAGGTTACAGCTTCTCTGATTTTCAATCTGTAAAAAGATATATAAGTGTAGGACAGTATGTTCAGGCATTAAATATACTAGGTAGCATGTCTGATAAATCTTCCCAGTGGTACTACTACAGCGCAGTGGCAAATGCCGGTGTTGGGAATAGAATTACTGCCGTTAATCATGCTCAAATGGCTGTAAATATGGACCCTTATAATCAGGAGTATAAAAGAATTTTAAATGTCTTGCAAAATGGAGGAAGAACTTATCAGCAGAGAAGTCAAAGCTTCGGTGGTCTTGAAGACATAGGTACTATGTGTGTAAGATTTGCCTTATTGAATATGTTTTGTTGCTGGTGCTGTTAAATATAGAAAGGATGTAATATGAATAATTTTAGAAATATGTTAACAAGTTTTATGCAGGGTAGATATGGAGTTGATGACCTATATAGATTTACAACAGGATTTATATTTGTTTTGATAGTAGTAAATATGTTTGTTAACTCAGGCTTGCTAAGTACATTAGTATGGGTGGCTTTAGCATGGTCATTGTATAGGGTTTTATCAAAGGATATAAATAAAAGAAGAATGGAAAACCGAAAGTTTATGGAGAAGTTTGGTCGTCCTGCTAAGACAAAGTTTTCTCTATTAAAGAAAAGGTTTGATGAAAGAAAAACTCATAAACATATAAAATGCAAAAAATGCGGTACAAATCTAAGGTTTCCAAAGAAGAATGTAACTATGATAGTTAGATGTCCAAAGTGCGGCAGTAGATATAAAATTTAAAAAAGAAAAAGGTTAGGAATATATTTTTAATATCCTAACCTTTTGTTTTTATATATTTAAACTTAAAATGCAGGTACTACTCCACCTTCGTAGTTTTCTTCTATAAAGGATTTAACTTCATCGGATTGTAGTGCTTTAATTAATTTTTGATATTTTTCTTCCTTTTCTTCACCGGCTCTTACTACTACTATATTAGCATAAGGAGATTCTTTACCCTCTATTATTACGCCGTCTTTTGCAGGGTTTAGTCCTGCTTGTAGAGCAAAGTTTCCATTAATTACGGCACCATCTACTTCTTCTAAAACTCTTGGTAGAGCTGCTGCTTCTAAAGCGGTAATCTTTAAATTTTTAGGATTTTCTGCTATGTCATTTTCGGTAGCTTCAAGGCCGGCACCTTCTTTAAGCTTTATCAGTCCATTTGATTCTAATAAGATTAAGGCTCTGCCACCGTTTACTGTATCGTTAGGGATAGCTATTTCAGCTCCGTCAGGTATTTCTTCTAAAGAAGTTGCTTCATTTAAATAAAGTGCCATTGGTTCAACATGAACTGTACCTATTGTTGCAAGATCTAATCCTTCTGCTTCAGCAAAGTCATCTAAATAAGGTTGATGTTGAAAAAAGTTAACATCCAATTCACCATCTGCAAGGGCAAGGTTTGGCTTTACATAATCTGTGAATTCTATTATTTCAACTGTTATACCTTCGTCTTCTAAATCATCTACTACTAAATTTACTAATTTACTGTGAGGTTCAGGAGTTACTCCAATTCTTATAAGATTTTCATCCGAAGAACTTCCACTACATCCTGCTAATACTGATATTAATAATACTATTATTAAACTAATTGCTGTTATTTTTTTCATTGTTTATTCCTCCAATTTTATATTATTTTTTATTTATTTTTGCGGATAATGTATTTCCAAAAAATTGTATTGATTGTACCATTATTACAATAATTACTACTGATGCAATCATAACGTCTGTTTCTCTGCGGTAGTGTCCGTATCTAATGGCTAAATCACCAAGACCTCCACCACCAATTGCTCCTGCCATAGCTGAGTAACCTATGATATTTATAATGGTTAAGGTTATACCTAAAATTATAGAAGGCATTGCTTCAGGAATTAATACCTTAGTTATAATTTGAGGTATAGTGGCACCCATGGAAAGGCTTAGTTCTATTACACCTTTATCTACTTCCTTAAGACTACTTTCAATAATTCTTGCTACAAAAGGTGCAGCAGCTATTGATAGGGGAACTATAGTTGCAGTAGTACCTATAGATTTTCCAACTATTAGTGTAGAAAGAGGAAATATTACTATCATAAGTATCAAGAAAGGAAAAGATCTTAAAATGTTTATGATACTGTTAAGTATTTGATTTAACTTAGGTTTTTCCCATATATTACCCTTTTCAGAAACTACCAGAATAATTCCTAATGGAAATCCTAATAGCAATGAAAAAATCGTTGAAAATAAAACCATATATAAGGTTTCAATTAATGATGGAATAACTAAATCAGCCATTATATCACCTCCACTGTAACATCTTGATTTTTCAAATAAGCTAATGCTTTATTTACTTCTTCTTCATCTCCGGTAAATTCAACTATCAAATGTCCTACACTACTAGTTTGTAGTTTGTTAATATTTCCAGAAAGAATGTTAATATTTATATTAAATCTTCTTATTACCTGGGATACTATAGGATCTCTAGCCGTATTACCTACAAAGCTTAATCTAGCTATTTTTCCTTTAAAATCCTCCGGGTTAATAATCTCTTCTTCAACACTTGTGTGCATTGAATTTATAAATTTATGAGCTGTTTTTGTTTTTGGTTCTCTAAACAAATCTTCTACTGTGTTGACTTCAACTATTTCTCCATCTTCCATTATAGCAACTCTGTCACAAATCTCTTTAACTACTTCCATTTGATGAGTAATCATAACTATTGTGATTCCCATTTCTTTTCTAATTCTGTTTAAAAGAGAAAGTATGGATTTTGTAGTTTGAGGATCTAAAGCTGAGGTACCTTCGTCACTTAGTAGAACCTTTGGATTATTGGCTATAGCTCTAGCTATAGCAACTCTTTGCTTTTGACCGCCGCTTAATGTAGAAGGATAGGAGTGTTTCTTATCTTCTAATCCCACATATTTAAGAAGCTGATCAACTCTAATTTCGATTTTCTTTTTATCCATTTTAGACAAATTAAGAGAGAAAGCAACATTGTCGAAGACGGTTTTTTGTGATAGTAGATTGAAGTGTTGAAATATCATACCTATATCTTTTCGGGTTATTCTTAAAGTTTCTTTATCCAAATCCGTAATATCAACTTCATCTATGATTATTTTTCCTTCGGTAGGTTCTTCAAGACGATTGATGCATCTTATAAGGGTTGATTTTCCAGCACCGCTGAGTCCTATAATACCAAATATTTCCCCCTGGTTTATATTCAAATTTAGATTTTTAACAGCTGTTAATACTTCTTTTCCATTTGTAAATTCTTTATAAAGATTTTGTATTTTTATCATTAAGTCACCTCTTAAAATTTTACATAAAAAAACCTCTCGATAAAAGAGGCGGCCGTTCCTCTCTCATCTATCGAATTACTCGCAGGAATTGGCACCTTGTTATACACAGGTTGCCGGGCTTCATAGGGCCTGTCCCTCCACCGCTCTTGATAAGAGTTTTTTTATTTAATTTAGAATTCATGATAATACAATTGATTATTTTTGTCAAGAAATTATTTACCTAAATCAGATTTAATCGTATTGATTTTTCTTTTTAGGAAATACGAATTGGTACATTAATAAAACTGCTATGCCTAAGATCAGCATTAGTTTATATGATGAATAGTAGCTTCCTGAATTATCGTATAAAACTCCTACTATCATAGGACTTATTATTCCACCAACTCCAATAACTGCTGTTAAAAAACCGTATATGGAACTGTAATCTTTACTGCCGTATACCTTTGTAGTAATGATGGGATTAGCTATAGTATAAAAGGCAGTACCAAGTCCTGTACCGGCTACTACTGCAAATAATGCTATATAATTTGTAGCATAAAGCATACCTAAGGTACCAATAACCAAAAATCCAATAGCAATACTTGTCGCTGTTCTTAATCCCAGTTTATCAAAAAGATGACCTAAAATCATTTTTCCAATTGCTAGAGAACCCATTGTTAAAGCTACTATATTTGCGGCAAAAGTTACAGAATAACCTATGTTAGTAAGGTGAGGAGATATGTTGAGCATTAAGGAAATGCCGACTATAGATAACAGCACTGAAGCAATAGATATTCCCCAAAATCTTGGGGTTTTCATTGCTTGGGCTAAGGTAATACCTGGCAATTCTTCATTGGAATCTTCTGCTGCTTTTTCTATTTCCTGAGAACTTCCTAGAGGATATTCTCCAATATCTCTGGGTCTAGTTTTAAGAACAAAAAAAGTAATGGGGACAATAACAATAAACATCACTATACTTAAAAATTGATAAGCTGAACGCCAACCAAAATTAACAATAATATAACCTGTAATAGGATTAAAAACTAGACCACCTATGCCGCTACCCATAAAAGAAATACCAACTACCAACCCTCTCTTAACATGAAACCAGTTGTTTAGTATTGCCGATAGAGGGAGTACGCTTATTAGTATAACTGTTACAGTACTTATAGTATTCAATAAATACATCATAATTGGAGATTGGATATAACTGTGTAAAAAGAAAGAAATTCCTAAAATTATACTGCAAACCTTCATAACATTTATCATTTTAAATCTTTTGAAAATTACTACGGATAGCAAAGATATTAGTAACTGACTCAAAGCTCTAAGGGTAAAGGTGAAATTCATAGTTTTTCTTGAGATGTTTAATGTTTCACTTATAGGTTCTATGAAAAGACTGGATGTATTAAAAACAATGCCCCAGCCAAAAGTCATAATTATAAATGATGCTGCTACAATAAACCAACCGTAAAATATTTTCTTTTTCATATAAGCACTTCCTATTTTTATGTTTATTATAGTTTAACAGTTTTATACAGTAAATATCAATAGTATTTTGAAATATAGCACTAGTCTTTTTTCTAATGGAGCTCAAATATTGTAAAATTGGCTAATTAATAGTATAATTAAAAAAAAGAAAGAGGTTATTATGGATAGGAATGAATTGAAATATATAGGAAAATATCATAATGATAGACTATATAATAGTTATGATTATTTTGGAGCTCACTTAACCTCAAAAAACGGTAAAAAAGGTGTTGTGTTCAGAGTATGGGCACCTAATGCTTCGAGGGTATCTTTAGTGGGTTCTTTTAATTATTGGAATGATGAAGCTGATTTAATGGAAAGAAATGAAAATACAGGTACATGGGAATACTTTTTTCCTGAAATAGGAGAGGGAGAAGTATACAAGTACAAAATATTTACTCACAATGGGGAAGTTAAGTATAAGGCAGATCCTTATGCCTTTTTCTCTGAAATAAGACCGGATAACTCATCAATTGTAGTAGATATAGATAAGTACAAATGGCATAATGATGATTGGGAAAAGAAAAGAAAAAAACAAAACTTATACAACAAGCCTATAAACATATACGAAGTGCATGCGGGATCCTGGAGGCACAAGGATAATGGAGAATATTTAAATTATAGAGAATTAGCAGATGAACTGGTTCCTTATCTAAAAATTATGAAGTATAATTTTGTTGAACTTATGCCTTTGATGGAACATCCATTAGACGAATCATGGGGATATCAGATTACCGGATATTATTCTATTACGAGTAGATTTGGAAAACCGGAAGATTTGATGTACTTAATTGACAAATGCCATCAGGCTAAAATAGGAGTAATATTTGACTGGGTACCAGGGCATTTTTGTAGAGATGACCATGGATTGATGAATTTCGATGGTTGGGAACTTTACGGTGGTATAGATCATCCAAACTGGGGAACAAAAAAATTCGACTTTTCAAAAAGAGAAGTGAAAAATTTCTTGATATCCAATGCTTTATTCTATTTTGATAAATATAAGATAGATGGAATAAGAATCGACGGTGTTACTTCAATAATTCAAATGAATTTTGGGATGGAAGGTTCTCCATATAAAAATAAGTACGGGGGCACTGAAGATATTGATGGAATAGATTTTTTAAGGGAGGTAAACACAGAAGTTTTCAAGGAATATCCTTATGCTATAATGGCAGCAGAAGAATCTACAGACTGGCCTTTGGTTACTTATCCCGTAGATAAAGGTGGATTAGGATTCAACTATAAGTGGAATATGGGTTGGATGAATGACACCCTAGACTATATAGAACACGATCCTATTTACAGAAAATCCCATCATGAAAAAATAACCTTCTCAATGCACTATGCTTTTAGTGAGAACTTTATACTACCATTCTCTCACGATGAAGTAGTTCACGGGAAAAAATCTTTAATAGATAAATCCTACGGAACTTATAAAGAAAAATTTAAAAATCTAAAACTACTTGCCATCTACCAAATGACCCATCCTGGAAAGAAATTAAATTTTATGGGAAATGAAATAGGCCAGTTTATGGAATGGAGATTTTATGAAGAGATAGAATGGTTTTTACTGGATTATCCAATACACGACGGCCACAGAGAATTTATAAAAAAATTAAATACTATATACTTAAAAGAAGATGCTCTTTGGTATAACGATAATAGTTGGGATGGTTATCAATGGATAGATGCAGATAATAGAGATCAGAGTATATTTAGCTATGTTCGTAAAGGCAAGAAAGATTATATAATTACCATCTTAAACTTCACTCCAGTATCTTACGATAAATTTAGAATTGGTGTTCCAGAAGAAGGAGAGTACAGAATAGTATTAAGTTCAGAGGATGAAATGCTTGCTAGCAGCAGCAATAAAAAGATAAAATATATAAAAACAGATAAGATTAAAATGCACAGTTTTGATTATTCAGTAGAAGTAAAACTATCGGGACTAACCGGTTTATTAATAAAGAAAAAGACTGAAAGAAAGAGGAAGAGGAAATAATATGTTTTCAAACAAAGATAATTTTAAAGAACAGTATTTAGAAAGATTTAAAGAAGTAACAGGAGAAAGTTTTGACGATAGCAGCATGCAGGAAAAATACAATGTTTTAGCATCATTAATAATGAAGTATGCTAATTCTTACTTAGCAGACACAAAATCAAGAATGGATAGAGATAATAACCAAAAGAGAGTTTACTATTTTTCTATGGAATTTCTAATAGGAAAACTTTTAATAATGAATCTTTATAATATGGGTATATATAAAATAGTTAGTGATGGTCTGGATGAGTTAGGAATTAATATAAGAGATCTGGAAGATATTGAAGTAGATCCCGGACTGGGACATGGAGGCTTAGGAAGACTGGCAGCATGCTTTATGGATTCCCTTGCTTTCTTAAACATTCCAGCAGTGGGTATGGGACTAAGATATAGATACGGTTCCTTCCAACAAAAGATAGTGGATGGACAGCAGGTGGAGCTTCCAAATAGATGGCTTCAAAATGGATATCCCTGGGAAATAAAAAAAGCATCAAAATCTGAGATTATTAAGTTTTACGGAAAGATTAAGGTTGAAAAAATCGAAGATACTCTTCAGTTTATACATGAAGATTATGAAGCAGTAACGGCTGTACCTTATGATATACCTCAGATTGACTTTGATTCAGATGATGTTAACTACATAAGACTTTGGAGTGCTGAGAATGCCTACGGATTTAATTTAGAATCCTTCAACAACGGAGATTATTTACAAGCAGTTAAAGATAAAGCAAATGTTGAAGCAATAACTCATGTTTTATATCCCAATGACTCAAACTACAACGGGAGATTACTTAGATTGAAACAACAGTACTTTTTTGTAAGTGCAGGTCTTAAAAGTATAATTAGAAGATATAAAAGAAATAACGAAAGCTTCGATAAATTATCAGAAAAAGCTCAAATTCAAATAAATGATACTCATCCTTCTCTAGTAATTCCTGAATTGATGAGGATATTATTAGATGAAGAAGGACTTGATTGGGATTATTCTTGGAAGTTAGTAACGAATGTGTGCTCATATACGAACCATACCATCTTAACTGAAGCATTAGAAAAATGGCCAATAGATATGATGAAAACCCTTCTTCCGAGAGTATATATGATAATAGAAGAGATAAATAGAAGATTCGTAGAAAATGCTATTCCAATAGAAAAAGATATAAAAGCAAGGAATTCTATTTTAAGAGATGGAGTAGTTCACATGGCTAATCTTGCAGTAATAGGTTCAAAATCTGTAAACGGTGTTTCAGCTTTACACTCAGATATTATTAAAGAGGAAACATTCAAAGAACTATACGAACTGTATCCTTGGAAATTCAACTCAAAGACTAATGGAGTCAGTCACAGGAGGTTCTTGTTAAAGGCTAATCCGTATTTAAGTAAATTTTTAACTGATAAGATAGGTTCTGAATGGGAAAAAGATGCAGAAAAGTTGAAAGATTTGAAAAAATACTGTGAAAATAAGGATTGCACAGAAGAACTTTATCGAGCTAAAAGGAAAAACAAAGAGAGACTTGCTAAATATATTAAGGACACTCAAAATATTGATATAGATGTAGACTCTATTTTTGATATACATATAAAGAGAATACATGAATATAAAAGACAACTTATGAATGTACTTCATATAATTTATCTTTATGATAAGATTAAAAATGAAGGAATGGAAATATATCCTAGAACTTTTATTTTCTCAGGAAAAGCTGCACCTAGTTATGACATGGCAAAGAAAATTATAAGATTAATAAATAGTTTGGCAGATATTGTTAATAATGACAAGGATGTTAAAAAGTATTTAAAAGTAGTATTTTTAGAAAACTTTAATGTCTCATTGGCAGAAATTCTTTACCCGGCAGCAGATGTATCAGAACAGATTTCTACAGCGAGTAAGGAAGCCAGCGGTACAGGAAATATGAAATTTATGATGAATGGAGCATTAACAGTAGGAACCCTAGATGGAGCAAATGTAGAGATTGCAGAAAGAGTAGGAGAAGATAACATTTTTATTTTTGGATTAAGATCTGAAGAGGTTATAGACTACTACAACAAAGGTGGGTACTGTTCATATGATGTATACAACTCTAATCCTGAGTTAAAGAAGGTAGTGAACTATTTAATAGATGGATTTTTCTATGAGGATATTGGTGAATTTGAAGAAATTTATGAAAATTTAGTAAATCATAACGATAACTACTTTGTACTTAAAGATTTTGAATCCTATAAGAAAGCTCAAAAGGATATCGAAAAGACATATAGAAATAGAAAACTTTGGTTTGATAAAACCTTGGAAAATATAGCGGAATCCGGATATTTTTCAAGTGATAGAACTATAAAAGATTATGATAGAGACATTTGGAAGGTTAAAAAGTAAAAGGAGGTAGTAGAGATGACAGATACTAAATGTATCGCCATGCTCCTAGCTGGGGGGCAGGGAAGTAGGCTAAAAAAATTAACTAAGGACAATGCAAAACCGGGAGTAATGTTTGGTGGAAAATATAGAATCATAGATTTCAGTCTCAGCAATTGTTTCCATTCCGACATATTCACCATAGGAGTTTTGATTCAGTATAAACCTCTAATACTGGGAAGATATATTGGAAACGGTAGTTCCTGGGCTCTAGATAAAATTGATCAGGGAATTTATATTTTACCGCCTTATGCAGATAAGGAAGGAGAAAGATGGTATAGAGGGACTGCTCATGCTGTTTATCAGAATATAGAATTTATAGATATGTACGATCCAGAGTATGTTTTGGTACTTTCTGGTGATCATATTTATAAAATGGATTATTCTGAAATGCTCGACTATGCAGAAGAGAAAGATGCAGACCTAACGGTATCAGTTATGGAAGTTGATTGGAAAGATGCAAGCCGTTTTGGAATTATGAATGTAGACGAAGATAATAAAATCATAGAATTTGAAGAAAAACCTGATGATCCTAAAAACAATATGGCTTCAATGGGTATTTATATATTTAGATGGAAGACCTTAAGAGATGCTCTTTTAAGAGATGAAAAAAAAGAAGATTCTGTTCACGACTTTGGTAAAAATATAATTCCTATGATGCTGGAAGAAAATCGTAATGTATATGCATTTCCATTTGAAGGATACTGGAGAGATGTAGGTACTATAGAAAGTTACTATGAAGCAAATATGGATTTGTTAAGAGAAAGAGAAGATTTTGATCTTTACTCAAAAAAAATGAGAGTATATTCCAACAACATCAACAGTCAGCCTCACTATGTAGGTCTTTATGCAAGCATCAACAACAGCTTAATTTGTGATGGATGTATGATAGAAGGTACAGTAAACAACTCTATACTTTCTTATGATGTAAAAATAGGAAAAAATGCCATCGTCAAAGACTCAATTATATTTAGCAATGCAGAGATAGAAGATGGAGCTGTAGTTGAAAAAACAATAATCGGAGAAAATATGAGAATTAAGAAAAATAAGCGAATAGGAAACATGGACTCCGATGAGATTACTGTAGTAGGATAAGGAGGAAGTTATGAAAAAAATAGCAGGAATTATAATAAACTGTCCAAATCAAAACAATCTTGAAGCAATGACCAGTCATAGAAGTATTCATACCGTTCCTTTTGGTGGAAAATATAGGCTTATAGATTTCCCTTTATCTAACTTTGTTAATTCAGGTATTAGAAAAATAGGGGTAATAGGCTCTTATAAATATAGATCTTTAACGGACCACTTGGGTTCGGGAGAAGATTGGAATTTAAGTAGTAAAAGCAACGACTTATCTATACTTCACGGTGGTAAAAATAAAAAAATTGGTGAGATAACTAGAATCAGTATCCAGGATTTTATAGATAATAAAGCATTTTTTAGAAAAATCGCTGAGACTACTGAACACATTCTACTTAGTAACTGTAATTCAATTGCTAACATGGATGTCGAAGGAATATTTGATTTTTATTTAGAAAAAAAAGCTGATGTAGTAATGGTTTATAAACCTAACTACACCTCGGATGATTTGTATAAAGGTGTTGCATTAGAGGTGGAAAGAAATGGTGAAATAATTAAAATTCTAAATAACTCCAATGAAAATATGGATCATTTTAATCTTTATGCAGGAATGATGTTTATTAAAAGTACACTTTTAGAAGACATAATGGAAGATGCAGAAGAATCAGGAGAGCTGGATTTAATTGATGTACTTCAAAGTAATTTAGATAGACTTAATGTTTACGGTTATCAAATGGAAGGATATTTAAAAATAGTAAATTCTTTAAAATCTTACTTTGATGCTTCTATGTACCTACTTGATCCGGAAATTCAAAAAGAACTTTTTTATAGTAAAAGAAAAATTTACACTAAAACTAAGGATAATCATCCTACGAAATATAATGAGAAATCAAAGGTAAAAAATTCTATTATAGCCAGTGGTGCTCATATAAACGGTACCGTAGAAAACAGTATAGTTTTTAGAGAGGCAACTATAGCAGAAGGTGTAGTTATAAGAAACAGTGTTATAATGCAAAACTGCACAATTGAGAAAAATACAGAAATAGTAAATTGTATATTAGATAAGTACGTAAAAGTAACAGAAGGCAAGGTTTTAAAAGGCACGGAAGATAAACCACTGCTTATCAAAAAAGATTCAGTAATATAGGAGGCGATTTTATGAAAGTATTATTTGTGGCATCAGAGGTTAAACCTTTTGCTGCTAGTGGAGGCTTGGGAGATGTAGCAGGCTCTCTTCCGAAAATGATGAACAAAAAAGGCCAAGATGTTAGGGTTATAATGCCTCTGTATAGGAATATACCTGAAAAATATATAAAGGATATGGAAAAACTGGGAGAATATGAAGTTGAACTAAATTGGAGAAGTCAAATAGCTGAAATATATAAATTAAAAAAAGATGGTGTTGTTTACTATTTTGTAGGTAATGACTATTATTTTGATAGAGAAGATTTATACAAACATTACGACGATGCAGAAAGATTTATATTTTTCTCTAAAGCTGTTTTAGAATTCATACCAAAATTTGACTTTTGGCCTGATATTTTACACTGCAACGATTGGCATACTGCTATAATTCCTTATTTGTTAAATAAGCAGTATAGAGTACATTATAAAAATTTAAAGACTCTACTTACAATTCACAACATTAAGTTTCAGGGGATATATGGTGTTAATACAATATATGATATTTTAGGATTAAAGCCTGAAGATATAACAGGAGATATAGAATATAAAGGGAATATTAACATTATGAAGGCAGGAATATATAATGCCGACTGGATAAATACTGTATCTCCAACTTATGCTAAAGAACTTGAATATGAGTATTTTGGTGAAGGACTTCAGGATGTAATAAAGGATAACAACCACAAAATGTCCGGAATTTTAAACGGTATAGATTACGATGTATATAATCCTAAAAAAGACGAATATATTTATGAAAACTACACCAGATCCATAAAGAAAAAGAAAGTAAATAAGATGATGCTATTAAAGGAATTAGGTCTTGAAGAAAATGACGAAAAACCTTTAATAGGTGTTATATCAAGATTGGATGAACTTAAAGGAATCGATTTAATCTTACATGTTATGTATGAAATTATGAATTTAGGGGTAAACTTAGTAGTCCTAGGCACTGGAGAGAAAAATTATGAACAATCTTTTAGACATATAGATTCAGTTTTTCATAAGAATGCTGCTGTTATAGTTGATTTCAACAGCGAAATGGCTTCAAAAATATATGCATCTAGTGACATTATGCTTATGCCTTCAAGGATAGAACCATGTGGTCTTGTACAGATGATAGCATTAAAATATGGCACAATACCTTTAGTAAGAAAAATAGGTGGTCTTAACGACAGTATTACGAAATTCGAACCATCTACTAAAGAAGGAAACGGCTTTGTGTTTAGAACTTACAATGCTCATGAAATGTTTCATGAATTAAAAAGAGGTGTAAAAATCTATAAAAGAAATAAGGAAGCCTGGGAACAACTTGTAAAAAATGCTTTTAGGACAAAGTTCAGCTGGGATAAATCAGCAGAGCAATATATAGAACTTTACAATAAATTATAGTGGGTGAAATTATGGATTTTGTATTTAATTCTCAAAAGGAAGAGTTTAAAAATCCTTTTGGAGCAGTAGAAACAGGTACTGAGGTTAATCTTAGTATTAAGATAAAAGAAGACATAGAAGCTTCCTGTGAACTTTTCGCAATTTGTGACGGGGAAGAAAAGAAGTTTGATATGGAAAAATATAGCACAGAGGATGAGTTTAATGTATTTAAAGTTGAATTAAAAGCATTGGATAAACCCTGTGCTGTTTTCTATTATTTCATAATACATTACCAAGATAAAACAATTTATCTTGGTAATCAAGAAGATATGTTGGGAGGAGAAGCAAAAATATACTATGATAATCCGGTACCTTTCCAAATAACAGTTCATGAAAAAGATATTGCTGTACCTAAATGGTATAAAGAAGGAACCATGTATCAAATATTTGTAGATAGATTTAATAAAGTTGGTAAGGAAGATTTATATGAAGGAAGAGAAGGCTTTGTTAAATATACAAACTGGTACGATAAAAACAAATACATAAGAAATTCTAAAGGTGAAATAATATACTGGGACATATACGGTGGAAATCTCCAAGGTATAAAAGAGAAGATTGATTACTTGAAAGAACTGGGAGTTTCCATAATATACTTAAACCCTATATTTGAAGCTCACTCCAACAATAAGTACGATACAGGGGATTATGAAAAAGTAGATGAAGGCTTCGGTGGTAATGAAGCCTTTGACCAGCTAATTAAAGAATGTAAGAAAAATGATATCAATGTAGTTTTAGATGGAGTCTTCAGTCATACAGGATACGATAGCAAATATTTTAATAAAATGGGAAGATACGATACTGTTGGAGCATATCAATCGAAGGATTCCAAATATTACGAATGGTATAGGTTTAGTGACCATCCTGATGATTACGAAGCCTGGTGGGGCACTAAAAATCTACCAAATGTAAATGAAATGCACCCTTCATATATAGAATACATGTTGACATCAGAAGACAGCATAGCTAAAAGATGGATAAAAAGAGGAGCTAAAGGATGGAGGCTGGATGTAGCCGATGAAATTCCTGACGAATTCATAAGAACCTTAAAAGAAGAAACAAAGAAAACAGACTCTGAAAGCATTGTAATTGGAGAAGTATGGGAAGATGCCTCTAACAAAGAAAGCTACGGCGAATTAAGAAAGTATTTACTCGGAAATGAACTTGATTCTGTTATGAATTATCCATATAGAAGAGTATTTAATAATTTTATATTGGGAAATATATGTTCTGAAGAATCTTTAAGAAGAATAATGTCTATTTACGAAAATTATCCAAGGGAGTACTTCTATTCTCTTATGAATTTAATAGGGACCCACGATACAGTTAGAGCTCTCACAGTCTTTGGAGATGCACCAAAGGGAAGAAAAATAAGCGAAGAAGATGCTTTCTACTTTGAACTATCAGAAAAAAAACTTAAGTTAGCAACCAAGAGAATGAAATTAGCTTCTTTTATTCAGGCTACTTTTCCCGGCGTACCTTGTATATACTACGGTGATGAAGCTGGACTGGAAGGCTTTAGAGATCCCTACTGCAGAAGGACATATCCTTGGGATAGGGAAAATAAAGAGATTTTAAACTGGTATAAAAAAATATTTAAATTCAGAGAAAATTCAGATATTATAAAAAAAG
>JAABRS010000172.1 GCA_011390775.1 Clostridia bacterium
AAATAGAAAATGCAATAATAAGTGAAGAAGAAATTTCGGATAATGCAAGCAGTGATTTAAGAAAAATAAGAAGAAAAATAGATGATAAAAATTCAAGCATTAGAAATAAACTTAACAGTATTATAAGTTCATCTGATAACCAGAAATATTTACAGGATAGCATTATCACCATAAGAAATGATAGATTTGTAATACTTGTTAAACAAGAACACAGAAATAAAATCAAAGGATTAATTCACGGTCAATCATCATCTGGAGCCACACTATTTATAGAACCATCCAGTATAGTAGAGCTCAACTCTGATATTTCTAATTTAAAAATTGAAGAAAAAAAAGAAATCGAAAGAATTTTAAAAGAATTATCACAAGATATATCCAATTTTAGTGAAGAAATATATAATAATGAAAGAATTTTTAAGGAACTGGATTTTATATTTGCAAAAGGAAAACTTTCTATTAGCTATACTGGAGCTAAGCCATCTTTAAATACGGATGGATATATAAATATAAAAAAAGGAAGACATCCTTTAATTCCAGAAAAAGAAGTAGTACCAATAGATGTTTATTTGGGAGATGAAAACAAAACCCTTGTGATTACCGGTCCGAATACCGGAGGAAAAACGGTAACTTTAAAAACCATCGGTTTATTTACTTTAATGACTCAGGCTGGGCTTCATATACCGGCAAGTTTTGGTAGTAACATAGGAATATTTAATAATGTTTTTGCTGATATAGGAGATGAGCAAAGTATAGAACAGAGTTTATCTACTTTTTCATCACACATGACGAATATTGTAGAAATACTGAAAAAAGTTGATTCGAAATCCCTAATATTATTAGATGAAATAGGAGCGGGAACGGATCCTGAAGAGGGAGCAGCTCTTGCAATCACTATATTAGAAAAACTACTGAATGTAGGTTGTACTACGGCAGCTACTACTCACTACAGTGAACTTAAAATATATGCTCTTACTCAAAAAGGAGTTCAAAATGGAAGTGTTGAATTTGATATAAAAACACTTAGTCCAACCTATAGAGTTTTAATAGGAGTTCCAGGTAAATCTAATGCATTTGAAATATCTAGAAAATTAGGTCTGGAAAATGAAATAATCCATGATGCAAAGAGTAGATTAAAAGCTCATGAAATAGAGTTTGAAGATGCATTGGCTAAAATTGAGACAGACAGAAAAGCCAGCGAAAAGGAAAGACTTGAAATAGAAAAACTAAAAAAGATACAAGAAGAGATAAAAAGTAAACTTCAAGCAAAAGAAAGAGAATTAAAAAATAAAGAAGAAAGAATGATACATGAAGCAAAAAAAGAAGCAAGACATATAGTTGATAAAGCAAAAAAAGAAACAGCTGATATAATTAGAGAGTTGAGAGAACTTAATATAGAAATAGAAAAAGAAAAAAACGTCAAAATAAATGAATTAAGAAATGATATAAATAATAAATCTAATGAGTATAAATCTACTGTTGACTTATCTTTAAACTTCGAAAAATCAGAAGAAGACCTTAAAAAGGGTGACTACGTTCTTATAAGAAACCTAAACCAAAAAGGAACAATAATATCAGAAGTAGAAAAAGAAAATGAAAAGGTAACTGTTCAGGTAGGCAGTATGAAGCTAAATGTAAATTATAACAGCTTGAAAAAATTAGAAAAAGAGAAGCAAGAAGAAAATATAACTTCCAGTTCTAGAAATATTAATATAATGAATAAGAGTGTTAAACCAAGCATAGATGTTAGAGAATTTAATCTTGAAGAAGCATTTTTAGAAGTGGATAAATACTTAGATGATGCATATCTGGCTGGGCTTAATGAAGTAAGTATAATACATGGTAAAGGAAAAGGAATTCTCAGAAGAGGAATAGGACAGTACCTTAAGGGACATAACCTTGTAAAAGAGTTTAGATTGGGGAGTTTTGAAGAAGGCGGAGATGGAAATACTATTGTAAAACTAAAGCAGAGGTAAAATATGATATTAGTTAGCGCATGTTTATTAGGAATCAATTGTAAGTATAGCGGTGGAAATAATAAAATAGATGAATTAGAAAATTTATTGGAAAATGAAATACTGATTCCAGTATGCCCGGAACAGCTGGGAGGTCTTGAAACACCAAGAAATCCATCGGAAATAATTCTAATTGATGGTAATAAGCATGTAGTAGATAAGAATGGAAATGATGTAACCTTACAATTTATTAAAGGAGGAGAAGAAACTTTAAAAATAGCAAAACTTCTTAATATAAAAACAGCTATTCTAAAATCAAACAGTCCATCCTGTGGTTGTGGTAGTATTTACGACGGGACTTTCGCGGGAAAAATTATAGAGGGCAATGGAATAACAGCAGCTATTTTAAAATCAAATAATATAAAGATATATAATGAAATAAGTTACTTTGAAAAATTGAAATAAAACCTACTATATGCTAATATCATATATAGTAAAATTCTATGGAGGTTAGTTAATGATAGACTATAAAGATTCTGTAGCGGAATTGATATCAGAAAATGTAGAACTAGAAAAAGAAAAAATATATGAAATTATAGAAATACCACCGGATATGGAAATGGGAGATTATGCTTTTCCATGTTATATTTTAGCCAAAACTTTTAAAAAAAATCCGGCATTAATAGCTAAAGAACTAGTAGAAAGTATTCAATTAAATAATAAATTTGAAAAAGTATTGAATAACGGACCTTATTTAAATTTTTATTTAAATAGATCTGAATTTAATAAAGAAATTCTAAAAGAAATATATAATAATGATAATTATGGTAAAAAAAATATTGGTAAAGATAGAAATGTAATAGTAGAATTTTCATCACCAAATATAGCTAAGCCCTTTCATATCGGTCATATAAGAACCACGGTTATTGGTAATGCAATTAATAATATATACGACTTTATGGGATTTAATACTATAGCTGTCAACCACTTAGGAGACTACGGTACTCAGTTTGGCATGTTAATATCTGCATACAAAAAATGGGGAGATAAAGAAACCATTGAGAAAAATCCGATTAAAGAGTTACTAAAACTTTATATTAGATTTAATAAAGAAGCAGAAGAAAAACCAGAATTAAACGATGAAGCAAGAGAATGGTTCAAAAAGCTTGAACAGGGTAATAAGGAAGCTAAAGAATTGTGGCAGTGGTTTAAGGATGTTAGTTTAAAAGAATTTAACAAAGTTTATGATATGTTGAATATTAAATTTGACTCCTATGCAGGGGAAAGTTTCTATTCAGACAAGATGCAAAGAGTAATAGAAGAACTAGAAAACAAAGACCTTCTTAAGAAGTCTGAAGGAGCTGAAATTGTAGATTTAGAAGAATTTAATATGCCATCCCCTCTAATCCGAAAGAGTGATGGATCAACACTTTATATCACAAGGGATATTGCAGCCTCTATATATAGAAAAGAGAAATATGATTTTTACAAAAATATATACGTGGTAGCTTCACAACAAAATTTACATTTCCAACAGTGGATAAAAATAGTAGAGTTAATGGGGTACGATTGGGCTAAAGATTGTGTTCATATACCTTTTGGCATGGTTAGTTTAGAAGATGGAACCTTATCTACTAGAAAAGGAAGAGTAGTTTTTTTAGAAGATGTTCTTAAAAAAGCTGTTGAAAAAACAAAGGAAATAATCGAAGATAGAAATCCAGAACTTGAAAATAAAGAAGAAGTTGCGAAACAAGTGGGAATAGGGGCAGTAGTTTTTCAAGAATTATACAACAATAGAATAAAAGACTATACATTTTCTTTAGATAAAACGCTAAGCTTTGAAGGAGAAACAGGGCCGTATGTACAGTATACATATGCACGAACCTGCAGTATATTAGATAAAGCTAAAATAAATATAGACGAAGAAATAAATAGCGAACTATTGAAAGAAGATATAGAAT
>JAABRS010000173.1 GCA_011390775.1 Clostridia bacterium
TTTAGTTAGCGGATTACCTTTGTTGGTAAAGTCCACTTTTATTATCCTTGAAATAATAAATGCCAAGGGCAAGAGTGGAGCAGTAGCACAGAATGTAAGTAGGTTTTTTGTTAGTATTTGTAGTGATGTAAAATGAATGCCTGTAACAACTAACCATATAATAATGGAAGCAAGAATAAAGTGAAGTCCCTTCTTTTGCTTTATAGAGCAATCTAAACGCATTTCTTCTAAGCTCATAATTCATCTCCTTATTTTAGTTACCTGAGTAAACAGCATATATTGTAATAATAAAACAATCAGAATGTTTCCGTGTCACTTTAACCTAACGATATAAATAACAAATTTATTATAGTATTATTATTGTTTATTTTAGTAAATTTTTTTAATAAGGACGATCAAAGCGTTTTTCAAATGCTTCATTTGCTTTAAGCTTTTTATCCCAGAAGATATTTATAAATTTCTTGCTAAGTAACTTAAAGAGAATTTTTCTACCCCCTCCAAATCTAACGGGTCTAGCCAGTTGTTGAATATCTGTTGTACTAAAGTTTCCTTCACACACTAAGTTCACAATGGCCTTTACCATTGGTTCTATCATTTTGTCTTGTGATTTGGTTGGCCTCATCTGTAAACTTTCTACGCCACCTTTAATAGCTGTACCGAGATAAGTTCTTTCTAATCTGAGGGATAATTGTTCAAAATATGCCTCGAGATAGTGACTTTGACTACTTTCAGGAAAGCCAGATTGCACAAAAAAGCTGATGCTACCTTTAGATGGTTGAAGTTTCTCAATAAATCTCATAACATGAGACGGCATTGCGTGAACATATAAAGGCATAAAAAACATAACATGTTCCTCGTTTTTAAAAGTCTTTGCCCACTCTTCCCACTTACCTTCTTCCTTCAAATCACGAATCTCAATCCTATCAGAAAGTACTTCTTCAGTTTTTTTAAGAATAAGCTTTGAATTACTACCTATCTTTCTGGGTGAACCGTTGTATATCACTAGTTTATCCATTGGATTAGTTGATGAAAAGTGCACAGCCTGGTTATTAGCATTTCTTGATTCTAATTTTCGCAGTTGAAGATTACCTTCTTTAACAATACGGTATGCTTTAGATTTAAAATGATAAGCTGTACGATACAAATAATCCTCAATAACTTGTTCTTCTTTATTAGTTAAGTTTTCATTATCATAGTGAAATACCATATCAGGATAACTCTCATATCTAGCAACATGGTGACATTCTCCATTTACCAATTCTATATATGGATGGTAGTGAGGGATTGTCCTGTCAAAAAAAGCTTTAGCATTATGATTTATAAATCCTTGGGCTGTACTCATAATTAATATTACAGTATCACTATTTACATAATCTGGATAAACTTCAGACATTTTATCCTTCATTACACATTTACCAGGGGTCCTGAGCCAACAGCTCCAGCATCCTATACATGGAGTTATAGATTCATCTTCTAATCTAACAATCTTCAATGGTTCATTATAAAGATTTTGAATGTCTTTATATATTTCAACATCTTGTTTTTCTCTTAGATCAAACAAAGTTTTCATAATATATATCTCCTTAAAATACACTTTTATAATTCTAAATTATCAGAGTTTATATTCAACCTATAATATTTTTTCTTCTAATAGTAAGATTATTCTAAAAATTGATTCACAAGGTCTACAATTTCATCTACCTTGCTTTGATACATAAAATGTGTTGCATCTAGTACTTCATAAGATGCTTTTTTACCCAATCTATCTAGATGGTCATTCTGATATTCCATTCCATCATTTTTATCTTTTTTTGCTATTTTATCAATTGATTGTTTGGAGATAATTTTTAGCACGGGTATATCTTCTGGAAAGGGAATCCTATTTACTTCTTTCACATTATCCATGAGTCGTAAAGATTGGTCGATCATAGTATCATTGATAGTATAGTTGATAAATTTCTTGTAATCCTCTCTCTCTTTTTCAGTATAACCATTTTCAATAAGTTTTGTTTCAGGAGCTAAGTTCGAAGTTAGTCGTATAAAACCTGTGGCTTTTTGGAATTTTGCTATTGAAAAAATGTATTTTAAATAACCTGGTGTTTTTTCAATTCTAACTGTTGATGTTGTATCTAACATAATGATGGAGGATATTTCTTCAGGATATTTTGCAGCATAGTATTCAGAATATACTCCTGAAGCAGAGTGGGGCATAAGTATATAAGGCGGCTTGAATCCTGCTTTGTCAAGGGCAGTTCTAATTTCCCTTGTATAATTTTCATTTGTTCTGGGAGTCTCTACTTCTTCACTAAAACCAACGCCAAAGTATTCAACAGAAACTACCGTATATCTCTCACTTAATTTACGCATCAGTGGGCCAAAATCTGCCGATGGTAATGGGACACCATATCCTGGTAAAAGCACAATTGTCTCTTCTCCATTTCCCATAGAATATACATGCATTTTACTTCCATCTACATCTATCATTTGCCCATATGGCTGCATTGATTGTAATTCATCTTTAAAAAAGATGGTATTAATTGCAAATCCTATAATATTGAGAATTAGTATAACACCCAATATAATCCCTACTATAAACATAATCTTTTTTCCCCTTTTACTTTTTCTTTTCATTTTTTTACTTATCTTCCTTACATGGTGATGATATAAATGATAAACTTCTTTGCTTTCTTTCTTCATTAGGTACATTATTTAAATGTTCAGCAAGAAGTTCATTGATTTGTTTAAATAATTCATCAAACTCCTCATCACTTAGAAGAAGACTCACGTTGCTTAAAAAAATTTTATCTGCTTTTAGATCTTTATTTTCTTCACTAAAATATCTGTCGAAATCTCCATAAATTTTCATTAGAAATCCAAAGGCATTTCCAAGAGCATTTTCTTTTGTGTTTTTTTCATCAATAGTTTTTAGATTGAGTGAATAGGTTCTCTCTACTGAACCTCTTACTCTATTCTCTTCAACAACCATGATGATTTTATGTTTAGACAGCATCTTTAGATGTCTGTAAAGAGTTGTCTTGGAAACATCAGTCATAAATAAAGATATATCTCCTGCCGTTGCTCTTTGATTTCTTGCCAAATATTGAATAATTCTACTTCTAATGGGATTTAGTAATACTTCGTTAATATCTTTCATAATTTCAACTCCTTAACTTATTCCATAATTGATTTTAATACCATTTTTGAAATAAGTCAATAGAAACTTTAAATTTTTTTAAAATAAAAGAGTTACTTAGCAATTTTTTATAAATCATTGCTAGGGTAACTCTTTTTTCTTATATATTTCTTTATTAGATTTATACTTTAGAAAATAATTGAATAGCTTACTATGATTTCATTTTTTTGAATATAAAGAAGCCTCCTACTATCCCGCCTACAGCAGCTGCCCCTATGAGGTATTTGAGAACTGATTGTCTTTGGACGTGTTTCTCATATTCATCTATTTTTTCCTCAAAATTATAATCTACTTCTTCATTTTCATCTGTTGAGTCCTCACTTTCATTTGTTTCACTATCATTTTTATCTATTTCATTATCATTTTCATTTATTGTATTTTCGCTTTCAGCTGATGTATTTTCTTCTATCGTACTACCTGTATCTTCAACAGTAATTCCTTTTTCTTCAAGAATTTTTACATATTCTTCCTGTGTATCCTTATCCCAAGAACTCAATTCTTCAGAAATTGAAAATTTCTCTACCTGACTTGGTATGCCATCTGTTATGGATACAGTTTCTTCCCCCGTTACAATTATAGATTCTTTTCCGTATGGTGTGAACTCTACAGTTCCTTCAAAAACCTTAAGAGTAGATGTTTTACCATTTTCTTCTAACACAAAGGTGGTTCCTTTAATTCCTGCAAGTGCTTGAAACATCTCTATATTCAT
>JAABRS010000174.1 GCA_011390775.1 Clostridia bacterium
TCACATTAAATTGGTCCTTTATCAGTTTTGAATAATAATCCTTATGACTTACTGTTTCTAATTTACTATATCTACTCTTAAATTTTTGATTTATCTGACTTTCATTATTGTCAAAAATTAAGTCAAAATCAACATTTGATATAATTTCTGAAGGATTTATTTTATCAATCTCAGCTAATATCTTAATATTCAACTCCTTTTTGTCCTTAGGAGTATCGTAAGAAGTCAGATAAAGGCTTCCGGTGGTTATATCCACATAAGAAATGCCGAAATATTTCTTGGTGTAATGAATGCTGCACAAAAAATTATTTGTTTTTGAATCAAGCATTTCCGGTTCAGACATAGTTCCCGGTGTAATAGTTCTAACTACTTCTCTTTTAACAATTTTATTCTTTCCCGGTTCTTCCACCTGTTCACATATTGCTACTTTGTAGCCATTTTCTACTAATTTTGCTATATAATCCTTGGAAGAATGATGAGGAACACCGCACATTGGGGCCTTTTCCTCCTGTCCGCAGTCTCTAGCAGTTAGAGTTATATCTAATACCTTTGATGCAGTAAGGGCATCATCAAAAAACATTTCGTAAAAATCTCCAAGTCTAAAAAAAACAATACAGTCTCTATATTGCTTTTTTATCTCCATATATTGTTGCATCATCGGTGTTAGTTTACTCATAAGCATCCTCCTCGGTGAGAACCCCTTCTAAAAACCATGTTTTAACATTAGTAATTTTTACATTTACAATTTTACCAATTAAATCCTTATTTCCTTTAAAATGTACAATTCTGTTGCTTGCGCTTCTTCCAGTTAAGTAATCATCCTTGCTTTTTGAAACTTCATCAACTAAAACTTTAACTACCTTACCTTTATAAGCTAAGTTTTTTTCATAAAAAGTTGGATATAAAGTTTCAAGGAGCTTATTAAATCTTTCGTGCTTTATTTTGTCATCTATCTGATCTTCTCTTTTTCCTGCAGGAGTATCTGGTCTTATAGAGTATATAAAAGTAAAAGCAGCATCGAATTCAGCCTCTCTACATACTTCTAAGGTTTCTTCGAAGTCTTCTTCTGTTTCTCCTGGAAAACCAACTATAAAATCCGTAGAAATTGAAATATTAGGGACAGATTTTTTTAATTTTTCTATAATTAATAAGTAATCTTCTTTTGAGTATTTTCTATTCATTTCTTTAAGTACTTTACTGCTACCAGATTGAATAGGAAGATGAATATGGTTGCAAACTTTTTTGCTTCTACTTAAAAAATCGATAAAATCATCTCCAACATCTTTTGGATGAGAAGAGACATATCTTATTCTTTCTATGCCATCTATATCTTCTACTTCTTCTAACAACTGTGTAAACTTATAATCACCCTCTATATCATTACCGTAGGAATTTACATTTTGGCCCAATAGTGTAACCTCTTTAAAACCTTGGGATGCCAAGAGTTTTATTTCAGTCAATATATCTTCACTATCTCTACTTCTTTCTCTACCTCTAGTATGAGGAACAACACAGTAAGAACAGAAATTATTACACCCGTACATAATATTAATTAAAGCCTTATGATCGTATTTTCTAATAGTTGGTAAGTTTTCATTTAAAGAACTACTGTTTTTTTCCAATTCAACTAATACATCATTGTTGTTATTTAGATGTTTGCTTATCATTTCAGGTAGTCTATAAAAAGTATTCGTACCAAATATTATATCTATAAAAGGATATTTTTCTAAAATATAATTTCTTATTTCATCATTTTGAGGAATACAACCACCAACAGCTAGAATCAAATCATCCTTTTCACTCTTTAATTTCTTAAGAGCCCCTAATTTACCGTAGAGCTTGTTTTCTGCATTTTTTCTTATCAAACAGGTATTGTATATAATTAAATCTGCTGATTTTATATCTTCCGTTTCTTTATAATCAAGATTTTTTAACATTCCTGATATTTTTTCCGAGTCGTATTCATTCATTTGACATCCAAATGTTTCTATATAAAAATTTTTTTCCATAGCTATCACCTGTAGTTTAAAAAAGAATAGTTGTTAGCTTAGCTAACTAACTATTCTTCCTTGTCTTTTTTAAGTAAATCTCCTATTGTTATGTTGTCATCTCCTAAAGTATATGATACTTGATCATTTTGCTTAGGACTTTTGCTTTCAGGTCTTTCAGTTATCATTGTAACTTCTAACTGTTTCTTTCTATTGTCAAAAGCTAATATTTTACACTCCACTTCTTGTCCATTTTCGAACTTTTCAGCTGGAGTTCTTAATCTTTCTCTTGTTATTTTTTTCATAGGTACAAAGCTTTCGAATTGGTCGTCGAATTCTACAACTATACCTTCAACTGACATACTCTTTACTTTACCTTTAATCATATCGTATTTCTTTAAATTCTTAGTGAATTCAACAAAAGGATCTTCTGTAAGCTGCTTAACTCCAAGAGAAAGTCTCTCACGTTTATTATCGATATTAAGAATTTTAACCTCAAGAGTATCTCCTTCTTTAAGCTTATCAGATGGTTTTTCAACCATATCCCATGATATATCAGATACATGTAGTAGTCCCTGTACATCATCGATTTCAACAAAAGCTCCGAAGTCTGTTAAGTTTACAATTTTACCTTCTACAACTTCACCTATATTGTATTTTTCAACAAATTTTTCCCAAGGTCTTTTAATAGTTGCTTTAAGACTTAGAGACATTCTTCTTTTTTCTATGTCTTTGCTTAATACTTTTACTGTTATTTCTTCACCTTCAGAAATTACATCTTTAGGGTGTCCAATTCTTACCCAAGATATTTCATTAATATGAAGTAATCCTTCGATACCTTCTATTTCTACAAAAGCTCCAAAGTTTTTTATTTTGTTTACTGTTCCAGTATATTCTTTACCTACTTCGATAGCTTCCCATGCTTCTTCCTGTTGTTCTCTTTTTTCTTCTAATTCAATTACTTTTCTTGATAAGATAAGTCTATTTCTTCTATTAGTCTTTTTTGCTTCAATAATTCTAGCAGTTAATTCCTTATTTAAGAAATCTTTAGGGTCAGTGCTTCTATCAGTTGAAAGATGTGATCTTGGTATAAACCCGTTGAAACCTTTAAGCTTAACTTCGCAACCACTTTTATTTACAGAAAATACTTTTACATCAACATTTTCTTTGTTGTTGTATAATTCTTCTATTTCTTCCCATTTTTCTTCAACTTCTATACCTTTTCTTGATAATCTAACATTTCCGTCATCATCTTCATTTGCAGTTACATTTGCTGCAATTTCGTCACCAACTTTTAATTCCTCAGTTAAATCCTCAACATTTTCTAAACTGTATTCTTCTCTTTTTAATACACCATCAGATTTATAACCGAAATTAATTAGTGCTTTTTCTTTGTCGACACTGATTACCTTTCCTTTTATTTTTTTACCTGGGTGAATATTTACAAACTCAAAATCTTCTAAAAGTTCGTTCATTTTATTCTCTTCAGACATTTTATAACCTCCTCTATTATTAATAAGGGTGTAGATGCACCCGCAGTAATGCCTATGTTCTTAGAATTTTTTATATAATCATAAGGAATTTCACTTTTATTTTCAATCCAAAATGTGTTTTCACAAAACTCCTTACTAATTTCATATAATTTTTTTGTATTAGAACTATGTTTTCCACCTATGACTATCATTGTATCACATTTTTGGGCTAATTCTCTACAAGAATTTTGCCTTTGAAATGTGGCACTGCATATTGTATTGTGGAATCTTATGTTCTTGTATTTTTCTAAATAATTTTTAATCTTTTCAAATTTATTTAGATTATAAGTAGTTTGAAAAACTACACAAAATTTCATATTATTTACTTTATCTTCTTTAGACTTAAAATCTTCTAAAT
>JAABRS010000175.1 GCA_011390775.1 Clostridia bacterium
ATAATCCCAAATTCGCAAAATTTGGAGCAAAGATAGCTAATGAAACAAATACTGAAATTAAGAAAAAAATTCAAAATGTAGTTGGAGCATCAACAGGTGATTATTTAAAACAGTTAATTAATAATGAAATATATGATGGTAAAATTCGCAATGACTTACCTGAAGATTTTCTTTATTCAATTTTTTTATTTATGATGTCTAATTTCAATGATTTTTTAATAAGTGCAGGAATCAAAATTGATGTTAACAATGAAGATAAGATTATGAATTATATTAAATATTATATGGATTTTATGAAGAATGGTCTCAGTAAATAAATAAAAAATATAAATAAATTGAAAAAGTTATCATAGTAATTATTTACTAAAATTGCTAGGTAACTTTTTTATTTCCAAAAAAATTAAAAATTTTTATTAATTCAGTCCATATTTAGTAATAAAATTCAGTTATTATAGAAGATGTATCTATATTTAATGCAAAAAAGTAGAAATTGTTACTTGTTTTTTGACTTTAGATTTCAAAATTGTTATAATTATTACGAAATGTTAATAGCGATAAATCATTATTATTATATCTTAAAATTCAAATGAAGGAGGTGCGTTATGAAAGAACTACCAAAAGGCTTGTATATTTTCAATAAGGATACAGATGAAAAAGAAAAAAAGAGAAGTATTTTTTGGTTCTGGTATTTTATTATATGTATCTTGGCGACTATGTGGCCAATCTATATAATAGCTAACAGAATCTACCCAATGATACTAGGAATGCCATTCTCTATGTTTTGGGTTGCACTTTGGATTGGACTTTTATTTGTTGGAACTATGACTAAATTTAAACAAGAATATTAGGAGGTGATTTTATGTCAAGTACTGTTATTGTACTAGGTATCGTATTAGCATATTTAGCAATAGTAATGTTTATGGGAATCCGTGCTGGGCTTTACGGCAAAAAAGACGATATGAATGAATTCGTTGCTGCAAGTGGAAGTCTAAATGGATTAACGATGTATTTCTTAATGGGAGGAGCAATCTTTAGTGCTTTTGCATTCTTAGGAGGTCCTGGCTGGGCTTATTCTAGAGGGGCTGCTTCTTTTTATATTTTAGCTTATTGTGCAGCAGGTCTTATACCTTGGATGATTTGGGGCATAAAAGCCTACAGGTTAGGCAGAAGGTATAATTACATTACTCAGGCTCAACTTGTTTCAGATAGATATAATTCAAAGGCTTTATCAGGAATAATGGCTGTAGTTAGTATTTTAGCATTTATACAATATATAGCACTTCAACTTAAGGGTATGGCTTATGTACTAAACGTAACAACCGATGGTTTAATACCATTTTGGCTGGGTGCTTTAATAGCCTATACAGTTGTTTTAGTTTATGTATTTACAAGTGGTGTCAGAGGAGTTGCATGGACAAATGTTCTACAAGGTTTACTAATGCTCATAATGGCTTGGATTTTAGGAATATGGCTTCCGATTAGATTCCATGGAGGAGTAGGTCAAATGTTTCAAAACATCGCCGCTTCTGATCCTGCACATTTAGTAATAGGAGAAAAAATTTCTTGGGCATCTTACTCATCTGGTCTATTGATATCAATTTTAGGTTTTACTATGTGGCCTCATCTTTTCATGAAGGCTTATGCAAGTGAATCAGAAAAGACTTTAAAAAGAACTATAGCACTATATCCTACTTTCGCAATATTTATGGTACCGGTGCTTTTCATTGGATTTTCAGGGATCGGAATAGTGGAATACGGTACACTTGAATCCGCTGACCAAATATTACCATATATGGTAACTCAACTTAATTTGCCAGCTGTATTATTAGGACTAGTAGCCGCTGCTACACTAGCTGCTGCAATGTCTTCATCTGATACAATTACTCATGGTGCAGCTTCTGTATACACTGTAGATTTTCATAAGAAGTTAATAAATCCAGATATCAATGATAAAAATGCAGTTAGAGTAACAAGAACTGCTGTTGTTTTATTTTGTACCGTAGCTTATTTAGTAGCAATATTTGGAGGACAATCATTAGTTGCTCTTCTTTTGGGAGCTTACGGTTCTATTGTTCAATTCCTACCAGTAGTTATTTCAACATTCTTCTGGCCGAGATCAACTAAGTATGGAGTTATTGCAGGATTACTTACAGGTATAGCCTTGAACTACTATGTTACATTATCAGGCTTCGCATTTTATGATTTGCATTCAGGGTTAGTAGGACTTTTAGGAAACACAGTAGTACTTATTATTGTAAGTATTATGACACAACCTGAAAGTGCAGAACATGTTATGAAATTTGTTGAAGGATCTCAAATTCCAGTGGACAAAGAAGTCGCAAAAAAAACAAAATAATTTTAATACCGTGTATTTTAATACACGGTATTAACTTTAATTAAAGAGAAAGAGGTGTATTTATGAAATCATTAATTAGAAAAGACATAGAAGAATTTAAAAACCAACTTATAGAAATCAGAAGATATTTTCATCAACACCCAGAGTTGGGTTTAAAAGAATATAAAACATCTAAAAAAATATACGAACTATTAAAATCTTGGGACGTTGAAGTAGAATATTTAAGTGAAACAGGAGTTGTTGGAATAATAAAAGGATCAAATCCAGGAAAGACAATAGCTTTAAGAGCCGATATAGATGCTCTTCCTATAGAAGAAAATACTGGATTGGACTTCTCTTCAAAACATGATCATGCAATGCATGCCTGCGGTCATGATGGACATATTACTATGTGTCTAGGTGCTGCTAAAATATTATCGAAACACAGAGAAGATATTTCAGGTAACGTTAAGTTTATTTTTCAACCTGCTGAAGAAGGTCCAGGAGGAGCAAAAATGCTGATTGAAAAAGGTGTTTTGAAAAATCCTGATGTAGATGCTGTAGTAGGTTTACATATTTGGCCTGAACTTCCGCTAAATAGTATTGGAGTGACTGGAGGTCCTATAATGGCTGCTGCAGATAGATTTGACATAGAAGTTATAGGAAAAGGAGGACATGGTGCTATTCCTGAACTTAGTATAGATCCTATTTATGCTGCAAGTCAACTTGTAAATACATTACAGAGTATTGTAAGTAGAGAATCAAGCCCTTTGGAAAGTATAGTTCTTTCAAATTGTATGTTCCATGGAGGAGATGCTTTTAATATAATTCCAAATAGCGTTAAAATAAGTGGTACTACTAGATATCATAACCCTAGTTTTTCGAAAACTCTACCTAAAAGAATGGACGAAGTTGTAAAAGGTGTATGTAACACACTCAGATGTAATTATGAATTTAAATATTCACATTGGTATCCTGTAACTCTTAACGACAGTGACTTCTATAAATTTTTCAAAGTTGTTGCTGAAGATGTATTGGGAACAGATAAAGTTATTGAACTTAAAAACCCTTCTATGGGAGCGGAAGATTTTAGTTTCTACTTAGAGAAAGTTCCAGGCATATATTTCTTCTTAGGTACTAGAGATGAAGAGAATGGTTTCGATAAACCTATACATCATCCTGAATATAACTTTAGCGAAGATATTTTAAAAACAGGAGTGGAACTGTTTTGTAATACAGTATTAAAATATTTATCTTAATATTTGATTTATAAAAATATTGAAATATATCTAACTCAAAATAGATTAAAGCTTGATATAAATCAAGTTAAATATAGAGGAGGAGAAGTAATGACTTACAGTCCAAAGCAAGGGAGTACAATTACAAAAACTAAAATGAGAACACCGGATAATATATCACCATTTTCA
>JAABRS010000176.1 GCA_011390775.1 Clostridia bacterium
ATCCAAACTAAACCAACGATAATAGATGGAGAAAAAAGATGGGCTTGGCTTGAAATAGATCCAGAAACTTATCAGACTATAGGATATATAGATACAGGAGAAAGAGGAAGCTTTGTAGAACAAAGTATTATGGAAGGAGCAAAAAATGCAGCATACTTTGCTGTAGGAGCATTTAAAGGAATTGAGACATCTATATGGTCGGTTAGCGGCTTTTCCCTTCAGCTAGATAATTATGAAGACATAAAAGAAGCAGCAAAAAATTTCGCCTTAGGATTGAGCAGCAATTTTTCTGTAGAAGATGGTGCCTTTAGTATGGGAGTTGGAGGAACACCTCAAGTATCTAAAACTATAGGACCTATAAGTTTAAGTTTTGATAAATCTGGACCGGGGGTTTCAGAAGATATTTTAGGTTTTGTAAATGGATATAAGGCAGGAGTAGAGTACTATTTTAACAATATTGATTGAAATCAAGTTTAAATTGATTCCAAAAACTTTAATTTAAATCTGAAAATGATATAATGAAATTATCAAAAGATAAGAAGGGATTGAAATGAATTTAGAAAAAGAAAAACTAATAGAATTTTACAGAGACTTAGATAGAAGTTACTTTATGGATCAATATAAAGAATATGCAAAAGAAGATGCACCGTTACCTATAGGCTACGGTCAGACTATATCACAGCCAAGTCTAGTTTTAAAAATGACCCTTCTTTTAGAAATACATAAAAAATGTAAGGTTTTAGAAATAGGCACTGGATCAGGTTATCAGACGGCTTTACTAGCTAAATTTGCGAAGGAAGTATATACAGTAGAAAGAATAGAACCTCTTCATGAAAAAGCAAAAGAAAGACTTATAAATTCAGGATATAAAAACATATATTACAAACTGGATGATGGAAGCCTTGGATGGGAAGAACATGCACCCTTCAATAGAATCATAGTAACGGCAGCAGCTACCCAAATACCAGATGAGCTAGTAGAACAGTTGGCGACGGGAGGTAGAATGATAATTCCCGTAGGACCGAGATATTTGCAGGACTTGATGTTAATAAGAAAAGATGAAGAAGGTAAAATCACAGAAGAATTAATAGAAAAAGTAAGATTTGTACCTTTAATTGGCAAGTACGAATAGATTAACCCTTTATTAAAAATAAAATACTAAAAATAAAATTCGCTAATACATTACAAGTATTAAATCTAATAATAAAAATATCCGAAAAAAACTACATTATGTAAGTATATTCTAATGAGAAAATTTATTGAAAATTTTTTACTAAGAATTACTTACATAATGTTTTTTTATTCATTCAAGAAAGGTAAAATGCTTACTAAAGGTAAGTTTGAATTACTTTACAAAATTACAAAAATATAGTAAAATTACAAAAAATGAATAAATATGTATGTCTCGCAACCTATATTAAATAAACATTACTATAAATTAATAAATATAAGCAAATCAATGTTCGCTCTTCTTATAATAAAAAAACAAAAACTTACTAATTGTAAGAAAGACTAATACATTAATTAAGAGTTGAAATATGGAGTTTAATAAAAACATACAATGATGGAGCTAGAAGACCCGTGTTCAATTTAGAAGAATGAAACCTTTCAAAGACGTTGAATTCTTTTAAGAACTAATAGAGGTGTTTATACCGAAGCTACAGGACTAAGAACAATTAGTTATGTAGTATAATGGTTATAACATAGATATATATTAAATAGGAGGGGAACAAAATGAAGAAGAAGTTAGCATTAATACTAGTATTATCACTATTAATTACTGTAGTAGTAGGTTGTAGTGGAGGGGATGAAGTTGTATACCCTGAAAAAAACATTCAATTCATAGTACCTTGGAGCCCAGGTGGTGGTAGTGACGTAGCAATGAGAACTGTAGCTAATCATGCAGAAGAATACTTCGGTCAGCCTTTAATAGTTGTTAACAAACCAGGTGTAAGTGGAACTATAGGATTGATGGAATTGACTGAAAATCCAGCTACCGGCTATTATATAGGAATGATTCATGAAGGCCTTGTAATAGCTCATCATGCAGGAGTTACGGAAATCAATTACGATGATTTCATACCTATAGCAAATATGACTGACACTCCACAGTGGGTAGCTGCAAATATTGATGCACCATATGACACTTTAGATGAATTTATAGAGTATTCTAAGGCTAATTCAGGTGAAGTTACCTTTGGTATGACCCTACAGGGTGTTGCACATGCATGGGGAGCAGTAATGGCAGAAGAGATGGGCACAGAATTAAACTTAGTACCATATGAAGGCACTGGAGCAAGAATGCAGGCTTTGGCCGGTGGATTTCTTGACACTACAGTAGCTGACTATGCTTCAGTAATTCAATTTGTAGAAAATGGTGATATTAAACTATTAGCATACTGCGGAGAAGAAAGAAGTGAATTAACTCCAGACTTGCCAACTTTACTTGAAAAAGATATTAACTTAGTAGCTTCAGTTAGAAGAGGTATTGTAGTACCAAAAGGAACTCCTGAAGAAATAGTTAATATAATTGAACAAGCTCTAAAAGAAACTGCACAAGATGAAGAATTTGTTAAAGATCTAGAAAATCAAGGTATTGATACATTATTTTTAGATCAAGAAGCTTATAAAAGCTACTTAGACACTTTAAATGAAAATACAGCAAAGATAGCAGATCAATTACAGTAAAATTTATGAGTGCTTGGTTTCAAGCACTCATTTTAAAAGGAGGTTAATTATGGGAGACATTGTAATCTCAATTTTTTTCATAGTATTAAGTATATTCATGTATATTAGTTCCCTTGGATTTATATCTGGATTTACTAGAGGAAGCGTTGGAGCAGATGGATTTCCAAAAATTATAGCTGTTGCAATATTTATCCTTGCAATAATAAATATGATAAGAATCATGAGAAAAAAGAAAATTACTTTTGACTTTTCAAAAGAGAAATTTATAGAAAAATATAAACCTGTACTTGCAATACTACTTATGTTTGCAATATACGTGTTTTCAATGAAATACATTGGATTTTTAATAACTACTATATTATTTATGTTTTCAGCACAATGGTATTTAAGTGATAGAAACAAAAAAAACATTCCAAAAATTGTAATAATAACTTTATTTATAAGTTTAGGTTCTTATATATTCTTCACTTCATATTTAACTGTTGTTTTTCCACCAGGAATATTTTTTGACTAATGGAGGTTTATTATGTTTGATTTATTGACTTTGGGATTTCATGAAATCATGAGTTTTAGCATCCTCTTCTCAATTTTTATTGGGGTTTTAGGAGGAATTATAGCCGGAGCCATACCGGGATTTACTATTACTATGGCTGTAGTATTGGCATTACCATTTACCTTTGGAATGTTGCCTACACAAGGAGTTGCAACTATTCTAGGTGTTTCAATAGGAGGTCTATCTGGTGGGTTGATAACTGCTGCACTACTTGGCATACCTGGAACTCCCTCAGCGGTTGCCACAACTTTTGATGCATACCCTATGGTTAAAAATGGGTATCCTGGTAGAGCATTATCCATCGGAATATGGTCATCATTTTTTGGATCTATAATTAGTATGGTAGCTCTTGTTACTATAGCTCCACAAATAGCTGCTCTGGCTATGAAGATTGGACCTTGGGAATATTTTTCGCTGATTGCATTTTCTATTACCATAATA
>JAABRS010000177.1 GCA_011390775.1 Clostridia bacterium
TAGTAGTAATTGATCCACAGCAGGACATCAATATATATATGGATATTGCTGAAGAAAAAGGAATGAAAATTAAAAAAATATTAGAAACGCACAGGAATGAAGATTTTTTAATAGGCTCAACTCAATTAGCTAAATTAACTGGAGCAAAGGTATACATATCAGGACATGAAGACTTAGGATATGAATACGGAGAAAAAATACATGATGGTGATGAATTTAAAATTAATAGTTTGAAAATTAAAGTTCTACACACACCTGGCCATACTAAAGGCCATTTGTCATATGCGTTGTATTATAAAGATAATCCTTATATGGTTTTTACTGGAGATACAATTTTCAATGGAGCTTTAGGTAGAGCAGATTTTTACGGTAAAGAAAATTTGGATAAAATGACAGAGATGCTTTATAAAAGTATTTTTGAAAAGATATTCCCATTAGGTGACGATGTAATTATATGTCCAGCTCATGGAGCAGGATCTGCTTGTGGAGAGAATGTAGAAGAAAGACCTTATACAACTGTAGGATATGAAAGGAAACATAATCCTAAACTTCAAGTTAAAAATCTGGAAGAATTTATTGAAATAAATGCAAAAATGCAGTATAAACCTACCTATTTTTCATTTATGGAAGAAATGAATTTAAAAGCAAACCAAACTTTAGGGTGCAATCCACAATTAAAAATTAAGTATCCTGAAGATGTAAAGGAAAAAACCACTATAATAGATATAAGAAGTCAACATGCTTATAACAACAATCATATTAAAAATTCTTTATTTATACCTGGTGGTGAAATTTCTGCATTTATAAATTGGATAGTAGATAGAGAAGAAGATATTTTATTTATAAGTGATAATAGAGAAGCAAAATACTTAAATAAACTAAATAATGATATGAGAAGAATTGGATACACAGGAGAACTTAGCTTTTTATCAGGAGGAATACTATCTTGGATTAAGAAAGGAAAAGAAACAGATAGCTTAGAAACTATAACTCCTGAAGAATTCAAAGAAGAAAAAGAAAAGTTTTTTATTCTTGATGTAAGGAAAAAAAGTGAAACTACAAAAGATGGCATAGAAACAGATATGATAATACCTATAGAAGAAATTTCAGATAGATATAAGGAAATCCTTAAAGATAAGGATATAGTGGTTGTTTGCCCTTCAGGGATAAGGTCTAATATTATATCTAGTTTCCTTAAAACCAAAGATATCGAAACTAAAGTTTTGATTGGAGGATTGGAAAGTTTAAAATAATTTTTTTCATCTTCATAAGTTCTTCACAACTTAAGGTTATTATGTGTACATAGAAAGAAATAAACAAAAATCTTAAGAAAGAAAAAGGAGAGAAACGAAATGAAAAAAATATTATCAATAGCTTTAGTAGTAGTAATTTTAGGAAGTGTAACAGCATTTGCAGTAGGACCAAATGAAAATAGTGAAGGTTTAGGAAATGGAAATGGATTTGGACCAAATCAATTTAACTTTTCAGAAACACTAATGGAAAAATTTGGAATTAGTCAAGAAGCATATGATACAGCAAGAGAAGAAGGAAAAACACTAAAAGATTTAGTTGAGAATGATGAAAAATTTTACGATGTAATGCTTGAGCAACATGAACTAAAACTTGGTGAAATGGTAAAAGCAGGAAGAATTACTCAAGAACAAGCTCAAGAAGCTTATGGAAAATTGGAAGCAGATTTTGCAGATGGTACATGTAGTGGAATAGGAATGAACATCGGTGAAAACTACGGTCAAAGAAATCAAGGTGAAGGATTTGGAGAAAAATCTGGAGCAGGTTTTGGACAGCAAAATGCAGCTAAAGGGAACGGACAAGCAGGGCAAGGACAAAGAGCTGGCGGACAAGGTGGAAACGGACTTAGAGACCAATCTTGTATCACTGAATAAATTATAACTGGTCATTCAGAGCAATGTAATCCTGAAAATAGCAGAATTAAGTATCTCTTGAAGGATCTTACAAATAATAGGGCACGAAAGTGCTCTATTTTTATTTCGTCATAAATCCTTCACAATTCAAAGGTATTATATGTATATAGAAAGATAAAATAAATAAATACAAGGAGTGAGTTAAATGAAAAAAATATTAGCAATAGCATTAGTTGTTTTGATACTTGGAAGTATAACAGTATTTGCAATGGGGTTTAATCAAAGAAATACTGGCATAGAAGAAGGATATGAAGGTGGATTTGGCTTTGGACCGGGTCATATGTTTAACGATGAAGAGTTTGTAGGCTATGGACCAGGAAACATGTATAATGATGGAGAGTTTGTAGGATATGGACCGGGACACATGTTTAATGATGAAGAATTTGTAGGATACGGACATGGTGGATATATGTATTCTGAAGAATTCATGGAAGAATTTGACATAGACGAAGAAGAATTCAATGCATATATGGAAGAAAGACATCAGGAAAGAATAGAATATTTCCTTGAAGAAGGATTTCTTACAGAAGCAGAAGCAGAAGAAGCATTAGAGAATTTTGAAGAAAACTATAACTCAGAATCTGGTCAATTCGCACCAAGAGGTAGAGGATTTGGTCCTGGAGCTTGTTTCGCAAGATAATTAATAATCCTTTAAAAAGATCCTTTCACAGACTCAGATAGTATAAAAGGTCATCCTGAAAATAGCAGAATTAAGTATCCCTTGAAGGATCTTGCCTTAAGATTTCTCGACAGGCACGAAATAAAAATGCAGTATTTCGGAGTGATTCACTAGTTAAGTCATTCTGAGTAAAAGGAAGAATCTAATAGAGCACGAAAGTGCTCTATTTTTATATGTTTAACAATAACTCATATTCTGATATTATATAAATATTAATAATAAAGAGAGAGATACTATGATAAAAAAAGATTTAGTAATTATAGGAGCTGGACCAGCAGGATTATTTGCAGGTATAAATATTAATTGGAACAAACTAGATACTGTAATATTAGAAAAAAATCCTTCTGCAGGAAAAAAGCTGCTTATTTCTGGGGGAGGACAGTGTAACCTAACCCATCAAGGTAAAGTTAGAGACTTTTTTGATAAATACGGAGACAAGGGAAAATATTTAAAAAATACACTTTATAATTTCACTAACAAAGATTTAGTTGATTTTTTCAAAACCCGCGGGTTGGATATGGAGTTCGAAGAAAACGGAAAAATATTTCCAAAGACTCGAAAAGCAGAGGATATATTAAATATCTTGCTGAAAGAATTAAAGAAAAATAATGTGGAAATTAAATACAACTCCAATGTATTGGAAGTAGAATATATAGAAGATAAAGAAAAATTTCTTGTAACAACTTTAAATAATAAATACATATGTAGACACCTAGTAATAACATCAGGAGGCAACTCTTATCCAAACACAGGATCAACTGGAGATGGTTATTGTTTTGCTAAAGAATTAGGTCATAATGTAATAAAACCAAAACCGGCTCTTACGCCTATTTATGTAAAAAATTATAGTTTTAAAAATTTATCCGGTATATCAATAAAAGTAGGGTTAAGTCTTTGGAGAGACAATAAGAAGATTAATGAAACTACAGGTGATATGCTCTTTACTCATATAAATCTATCGGGACCGGTAGTTTTAGATTTTTCAAGATATGTAAATTCTGGAGATATTTTAAAAATTAATTTTCTGCCTGATAAAAACAAAGAAGTA
>JAABRS010000178.1 GCA_011390775.1 Clostridia bacterium
ATACTATGGTTCCAGAACTATTTAATAGTACTGCTGTTGAAGTATTGATTTGTGTAAAAGCAAGAACCATAAAGTATGAGGTAAATAAGTTTGGGATGCCAACAAGTGTTCCGGATAAAAATTCATTGATTCCAAAATTATTTTTATTTTTTACTATTATTAATAAACTCGTTATCAAAGCTGATAAAAATATAAAAAATAATAAAAGATTTTTGTATTCTATAAGTGCATATTTTTGAAATAATTTTGTTGCAAATTGAGCTAGACCTCCATATAATATCAAAAGTAATAAATTTAATCTTATATCTTTAATGGAGTCTTTCTTGAAATTTATATTTGCTATTAGTATCGCGATTAAGGATAATACAATACCTATCCATTGAAAAGTAGTTGGATATTCTTCCCATAAAATTAATGATATAGTCATGGGTATAAGTACCCCCAGTTTCAAAAATGTATTTGATAAGCTGATACCATTTGTTTTTATGGATTTCTGATACTGTACAAAAGATAAACAAAATAAAACACCTAAGGTTAACCCGACTAATACAGCCCAAATGGTTGAGGCTTCAGGTGTAAATATATCCTTTCTTAATAAGACAACTTGAGTGAATTCACCTTTAAATATATTTAAACTATTAAAATTAAGTAATTTAAATAGATTTTCATTTTTGGACATAAAAAAAGCAATTACACTTGCAGTAAGATAATTGAAAAAAGTAACTGCGTATCTATTTAAATTTTTGTTTTCTGTAAATTTAAATATAACAGGTATTATTGAGCTTAAAAAAATTGCTATAAATAAATATGTCATGTGCACTCCTTTTGATTTGATATCTTATTATATAACAAAAATCCAATAAATAAAATAGAGAAAGTAATTTTCGACTTACTCTCTCTTCGTATTATCCTGGATTAATTTATTCTTGATTAACTAACGTATCTTTATCTGTTTTTTTACCAATAATTTTAACAAAGATATATATACCTACAAATCCAAATAACAATGCTAGTATTGTGCCTAATACACTATCAAAAGTTCCTACTATTATGTATGATATCATTGCAAAGGCAGCTCCAGTAAGTGCATAAGGTATTTGAGTTTTAACGTGATCAATGTGATCTGATCCTGAAGCCATAGATGACATTATAGTAGTGTCTGATATTGGTGAACAGTGATCACCAAATATAGATCCCGATAAAACAGCACTTAGGGTTGCTAATACAACTGGTGATGTTGTAGGATCAACTGTTACATAAGCACTTGCTAAAGGCACTGCTAACGGTACAACTATAGCCATTGTACCCCATGATGTTCCTGTTGAAAAAGCTACTAAACAGGATATTCCAAATACTAAAATAGGTAGTAAAATCGACGGTACTGTATCTGAGACTACCTGAATTAAAAATGCTGCTGTTTTAACTTCACCTACTACTGACCCAATAGACCAAGCTAAAATTAAAATTATAGCTGTAATTAATAAAGATTTACATCCATCGACCCATGAATCAAAAACTTCGCTTAAGTTCATAATTTTTCTGCTAAGAGCTAAAACACCTGCTACAATACTTCCTAGAATAGCCGCCCATATAAGAACGACTGACGCGTCAGCATTACCGAAGCATCCTCTAATATCAGTCCATGGAATTGATCCTTCTCCTAGAACCCATCCGTTGTACCATAGTCCAAAAAATGCTGCTAAAACTAAAGTAATAATAGGAACAGCTGCATTTGAAACTCTTAATTCTATTTCTCTTTTATCTTCAAATTCTTCAGTATCCAGGCTTGACATTGGTTTTGCTCCGTCTCCTAATACTTTACCTGTAGTTCTTGCTCTTACTTCTGCATCATACATAGGACCATAATCTCTTCTTTGCAAAATAAGATTATAAATTAGGAATAATGTAAAAATATTGTAAAAAGCATAAGGTATTGTTCTTATAAAAACCATAAAGAAATTTCCTTCTACCCCCATAGTTGTAAATACATCTGATATTAGTCCGATTTCATAACCAATCCAGGTAGATATAAATGCCATACCAGCAACAGGAGCAGCTGTAGAGTCAACAATATAAGCTAATTTTTCTCTTGAGACTTTCATTTTATCAGTCAGCGGTCTCATTGTAGGACCAACTATAAGTGTGTTTGCATAATCATCAAAAAATACCAGTATACCCATAAGCGTTGTGGCTAATTGAGCACTTCTGGCATCCTTAGCCCTTTTAGATAGAGCTTCAGCTATAGCTTTTGTTCCTCCCATTTTTCCAATTATTCCAACCATTCCTCCGATTGATAGAGTGAAAATGATTATACCGGCATTCCATCCATCTGCAAGACTACCTAAGATGTATGTATCTAATGTTCGTAAGAAGGCAATAAAAGGGTTGTAATTGTTGAGCATCATTACTCCTGAAAAAATACCTAGGAACAATGATAAAATAACCTGTTTTGTAATAAACGCTAGAGCAATTGCAAGTAATGGTGGTAGTAATGAAAGAACTCCATAAGGACTTCCTTCTACTTCTTCAGCATGTGCTGTTATAGAAAATAAAAGAATAAATATAACCACCATGATTGTAAATTTATATTTTGTTTTCATCTTGAACCCCCTTGATAATAACACCTCCCAGGATAATACCAAAAAATATAATTCTAGTATTTATTTTCACATGTGTATATATATCAAGTAGATTATATCATATTAAGTTGTGATTTTTGTTAATTTATTGTAATAATTAATTGGATTTTACTATATTAACTAACTCCATAAAATCATTAATTAAAAAATCTGGATTAATTTTATTTTCTTCTTTTGCATAGTGACTCCAGCCTACAAGAACCGACTTCACCTTAGCGTTTTTAGCACATTCAATGTCAAATCTAGTATCTCCAATATAGATACTTGAAGTTGCAGCACCTTCCATCTCATTAATAGCTTTCATTAATGGCTCCGGATGAGGCTTGTGGTTTTCAGTATCATCAACAGCTACTACTGATTTAAAGTATTTCTTAATGTCAAATGTTTCTAATATTTCTACAGCCGTATCACTTAATCTTGAGGTTACAACTCCTAAAATAAATCCTTCGTCGTATAGTGTCTTAACTATTTCGATTGCATTTTTATGAGGTTTTAAGTGATCATGAAATATCCCTCTATGAAATACTCTATACTCTTCTAAAACGACTTCTAGTTCTTCTTTGAATTCTCTTTTTAGTGTTTCTTTTAAAGGTTCTCCAAAAGTTTTAAGAATTTCTTTTCTTGAAAGTTCGTTATTGTTAAATTTTTTATGTATGTGTTGAAATGATTTAACTATAACATCTTCAGTGTCTGCCAATGTACCATCTAAATCAAATAATACATGTTTAATCATTATTTACTCCTTTTTTTTCTATCTATTTTCTATGTTTTCTTCTATCTATTTCCTTCAAAAATTTCTTTCTTACTCTTATGCTATCAGGAGTTATTTCAACTAGTTCATCATCTTCAATAAATTCTAAAGCATCTTCAAGATTCATATCGATTGGCGGTTGAATTTTTAAACTATCATCAGTTCCACTAGATCTCATGTTAGTTAATTTTTTATTTTTACATGGATTTACTACCATATCTTCACTTCTATTACAAATACCGATTACCATTCCTTCATAAACTTC
>JAABRS010000179.1 GCA_011390775.1 Clostridia bacterium
TCATAAGCTTGTTGAAGTAGTTGAAAAATATACGCCAGAAGTAGTTGGAGATATTTGCGGGGTTAACCCTGAGGATATTATAAAAGCTGCAAGATACTACGGAAAAGGAGAAAAAGCCAGCATATTTTACTCCATGGGCGTAACTCAACATACTACGGGAACTCAGGGAGTTATGAGTTTAGCTAATCTAGCAATGCTTTGCGGGAATATTGGGAAAGAATCTGCCGGTATTAATCCACTTAGAGGTCAAAACAATGTACAGGGAGCTTGTGATTTAGGTGCTTTACCTAACGTATATCCCGGGTATCAAAAAGTAAATGATGATAATAGCAGAGAAAAATTTGAAAAAGCTTGGAATAAAAAACTAGATAACATCGTAGGTCTTACAGTTACAGAGATGTTTGAAAAAGGTTTTGAAGGTAAACTTAAGTTTTTATACATTATGGGAGAGAATCCTATGATTTCCGACCCTGATTTAAGCCATGTAAAGGAATCCCTTGAAAAAATTGATTTTATTGTAGTACAGGATATATTTCAAAATGAAACTTCAGATTTTGCAGATGTTATTCTTCCAGCTGCTTCTTTTGCAGAAAAAGATGGTACATTTACAAATTCAGAAAGAAGAGTTCAAAGGGTGAGAAAATCTATAGAGCCAATAGGAGAATCAAAGGCGGATTGGATGATAATAAAAGATATACTTAAAAGATTAGGTATGGAAGAAGATTACAATAACCCTGAAGAGATAGCATTAGAAATATCATCACTAACACCTCAGTATGCAGGAATAAAATACAGCAGAATCGAAGAAACAGGGTTACAGTGGCCTTGTACTGATGATAATCACCCAGGTACTAAGTTTCTTCACAAAGAACACCCAGCAAGAGGAAAGGGTCTATTTATCCCTGCAGAATACGAAGAAAGTGACGAGAGACCTAGTGAAGATTACCCTTACATACTAACAACAGGAAGGATACTTTATCATTACCATACTAGAACTATGACGGGAAGAATAGAAGGACTGAATAATTTGTATTCTGAATCTTTTGTAGAAATAAATCCTTCTACTGCAAGAGGATTGGATGTTGAAGATGGTGAAATCATTGTTATAAGTTCAAGAAGAGGTAGCATAAAAGTAAAAGCATTTGTAACTGAGGATATTCAAGAGGGAGTTGTATTTATTCCTTTTCACTTTGCGGATGGACCGGCCAACTGTCTTACAAATTCTAAATTGGATCCAATAGCAAAGATACCAGAGTTGAAAGTAAGTACTGTAAATATAAGAAAACTATATAAAAATGAAGAAGAAACAAATTTTTCCTGCGGCAAATAAAATATAAAAAAGAGTTGATTTCATGAAAAAATTTGGAACTGCAGTAATTTTAGCAGGTGGAAAAAGCAAAAGAATGGGAAGAAATAAAGAACTTCTAAACATTAATAATAGAAGACTAGTTGAGATGCAAATTTCAAAACTAGAAAGAGATTTTGAAGAGATTATTGTGATTACAAACTATCCACAGTACTATGATGGTTTGAATTGTAAAACATTCAAGGATATAATTAAGAATAAAGGACCTATAGGAGGAATATATGCCGGACTGGTAAATTCCTCCAGTTTGCATACATACTTTTTAGCTTGTGATATGCCGATTGTTAATAGAAAATATATAAAATTTTTAAAGAATAATTTAAAAGAGAAAAAAAACAAAGCATGTATAACATTATTAGGTGATTGGATTGAGCCTTTTAATGCTTTTTATTCAAAAAATATGATAGATGACGTTAAAAATTATATTGAAAATGGTGGGTACTCAATACATGAATTAGTGAAGAATTTAGATGTGTTATTAATTGAAGAAAAAACAGCAAGAAAATTTAGTCCTACCTGGGATATGTTCATTAATTTCAACACTAAAGAAGATGTAGAGTCTTTTTTGAAAGAAAATGAGTTGGGAATATGATTAAAAATGAATTTAAAATAATTAGATATGAAAAAAATAATTACAAAGAAATTGATGATAAATCTGTTATAGAATACAAGCTTAAAATATATGTCAATAATAGACCTGTTGGATATAGACTTTGTCTTAGAGAAAAATTAGATAATATGATTATTGGTTTTTTATTGACTGAAGGATATATTTCTAAATATAAAGATATAGAAAAGATTGAAATTATAAGCAAAGGTGAAAATGAGGGAGCATGTTATTGTGTTTTAAATAAAAACAAAAATTTTATAAGTGATCATAGTAATAATTACAGGACTAATGCTAAAGATATTAATAAAGCTATGGAAGAATTCACTAACAGATCATTACTTTTCAAAGAAACAGGCGGAGTTCACAGCTGTGGAATATTAAAAAACAGTGAAATTATTTATTTTGCAGATGATATAGGAAGACAGAATGCTTTAGATAAGGTGCTAGGATATATAGTTAAAAACTTAGAAAAAATGGATCAAGTTTTGATTTTGTTTTCAGGAAGAATTACTACAGAAGTTCTTGAAAAATTATCCCTAAAATGTATTGAAGGTATAATATCAAAGGCTGCCGTTACACAGAATGCTGTCTTAAAAGGTAAAAAGATGGGTATACTATTAATAGGATTTGCTAGAGATAATAGATTTAATCTTTATTCGGGAGGTGAAAAGTTAATAGATTATCGATTCTTATGAGAGTATTTTTCCATCAGATTTTTTCCGACAAAATTAATTGTAATAATAACTACAATTAGAAATATTGATTTCACTGGAGTTTCAAAAAAAGAAGTTATATTATATCCAATATAAGAAAGGGAAAACACCATTATAAGTTTTCCTAAAAATAAAGATATAATAAAATGATTAAGCTTAAAATCGGATATAGCAGCTATTCCTGTGACTAAAAATGAAGGAGTAAATGGGAAACAAAATAATACAAACAAAAAACTAAAATCATTTTTTTTAAGTTTATGTTGAATATTATAAAACTTAGAATCTTTTCTAGCCGAATCTTTAAATTTTTTTCTCCTTATATACCTTATTAATAAAAATAAAAGTAAAGATCCGATTATATTACCGAGATAAGAATAAAGATAACCTTCAAAAAAACCAAAAATTAAAATATTAATTGTTACAAAAAATACTAAAGGTAAAAAAGGAAAAAATGTTTCTATAATCGGAAGAAGTATTCCGGCTATAATTCCATATTTATCAATAAAATCAATTATTAAATTTAAATTTTCTTGGGATATGTATTTTAGTAAAAATTCGTAATTCATTTTTTTCATCCTTAAAATCAAATTATATATTAAATATATCACAAAAATCAAAAAAAAAAATATTTAAAATCAATAAAGATATATGTTATACTATATCTAAATTTAATCTTGAATAGTACAACATATAAGAAGGAGGTATAATGGGAGAGTCAACAAAAACTGAAATTGTTGTTGTATCTGATTCTATTGGAGAAACAGCAGAGCTAGTAGCACAGGCTGCAAAAATTCAATTTAACGATTCTGTTGAAAGAATGAAAAAATTTTCCTTTGTTTTAGATAACGATAAAATAGATGAAGTTATTGAGTACTGCAAAGGAAGAAACTGTTTAATTGTTTATACAATGGTTATTAAAGAAATGAAAGATTATATAAATAAAAGAGCACA
>JAABRS010000180.1 GCA_011390775.1 Clostridia bacterium
GTAAAAGAACTAGATAAACTAATAGAAAAAGCAGATGAAGAAATATTAAATAAGAACTATAATGAAGCACAGGAATACTTGTTAGAAGCAATAGAGAGTAAAAACATACATAAATCTAAGTACTACCAGAATTTAAAATATTTTATACATCACCCATACAGAGAGTTAGAAGAAAAAATAGATTTCTTTAATAGAGAGAATATAATTACGGTAAAGGACTATAAAGAAAGCATTGAAAAATATCAAGGGAAAAAACCTGAAGCACCTAAAATAGAAATTCTTAAAAAAGATCAAGAGAAAATACGTGATTGGTTCTATAAATGCCTTTTATATACCAAAAGAATAAGAAGAGATGCACTAGGGAATAGTAATTTTGCTGAATTAGAAGTAGATGATGAAATAAAAGAAATAGAATCAGAATACTTTGTTAGTCCAGAAGGAAGTTATCGTCATCTTGCTAAAGGAAAATTAGTTAATAGTGAAATTTATTCAATAGTTTCCCATCCTGAATATGATATGCCTGAAGATGAAATAACAATTTTGATGTATCTGGATTTAAAGAAAGTTAAAGTAGAAGAGAATAAGGTTGTTATCTCATTGGAAAAACTCCCTGGCTATCGTTCACTTAGTTATTATAATACTGGAGGAAATCCATATATTAAAAGCTGTGATATAGTATTTAAAATTAAAAAATTCGAAGATGGCACATTTAAAATCAGGGATTACTATATCGATAATATGATTACCGAAGTATACCAAAAGGAGGTATAATTTTGAAAAAAGCATTAATAACAACAATATTGATTACTTTAATATTAATTATTACTGGCTGTACCACTCAGGCATACGAAGTACACATAGAAGTAGCACCAGAAGATTCTGGAGAAGTAGTAGGCAAAGGAACTTATGAACAAGGAGAAGAAGTAGAGCTTGTAGCTCTTCCAAATAGAGAGTATGAATTTATAGGCTGGAAAGTTGATGAAGAAATTGTATCAGAAGATAAAATATACAAATTTAAAGCTCAGAAAGATGTAGATATAAAAGCTGAATTTAATAGTTTTTACGACCCTAAAAAAATTCAAGTGGATCTTGAGGAAAAGGGAAGCGTTAAAGTCAAAAGCAACACTAAAAACGAATTAGATTTAGAACCAAAACTTGGAAAAGACTTTGAATTTATCAAATTCAATGAAAATAGCAGTTACTATAGCGAAGTGGAAATGGTATATAAATTAATTGATTTTGAAGGAAAGGAAAAAAGCGAATATATTAAGTTAAATATAAACGACGAAGGACTTGTAAAAGTAGGACCGTTCTATGAAAAAGAAGAAATACTGATAAAAGCTGAACCTGTAGAAGGTTATGAATTTTTAAATTGGGAAGCAGAACAGAAAATACAAGAAAAAAATGAAGAAATAAAAATAATAGTAGACAAGGAAGATAATGACGTAAAAGCAAATTATAAGCTTGAAGAAAATCTTGAAGAACAGGTTGATGAAAACGACGATAAATTAGAAGATCCGGGTAAATTAATTGAAGAAAAAAAGTGGAAAGAATTTGGAGAATACTTGGAAAATTTAACTGAAAATGATATAGATACACAAATTAACGATGATACAGGAAGAACTCTTAGATTTTTATCTAAAGATAGATATGTTGAAATATTTAAAAATGAAGAGCTAATAACAAAAGACAAACTTGAAAAACTAAATTGGGAAGAAATAAACCTGGAAAGTCCATCCCTTGAAATTTTAGAAAGAGATCCGGAAGATATATACTTATGGTTTTATGAATATGAATCTTTAATGAATAATTTGAGATATCTAAAAATTGACCTACTAGATGATTTTAACACAGAAATAGTAACTTTAGATGCAGCCTCATTCATTGAAGATATAGCTCTGCAATATAAACATGATAATTTTGATACGGCATATTGGAGAAGAAATATTGGGAAAAGAATTATTTATGAGAATAATGTATCTGGACATATAAGGAGAATATTAGATAAAGAGTTGGAAGTAAAAGATGCCATAATAAATGATGAGACTATAACTTTTAAACTGGAGGATAGAGGCATAGAAAAAACTATTGAAATTGATTATATAAAAAAGGATGATGGAACATTTAGAGTTAAGGATATATCCGATAATAAAAGAAGATATTGAAAACAGATAGTTTAGGCCTTTTAATCTTAGCTGAGAAGGAGAAAAAATAATATAAAAAACATGGTTTTAAATACTCATTTTTTTCGGCAATTGGAAACTTAAGAATAGATTGATTATTAAACAAGTATGTAATAATATAATTATACTATCTGATAAATGTTAATTAAAACAATAAAAATATTTGATAAGCTAAAAAACTAGATTTACGGAGGAAATTATGAAGAAAATTGTTCTAGGAGATACTAATATTGAGGTAACAGAATTGTGTTTTGGTGCATTGCCTTTTGGGCCGCTACAAAAAAATCTTATTCCTGAAGAATCCGCAGAAATTTTGTCATATGCTTTAGACTTGGGAGTTAATTTCATTGATACAGCACAAATGTATAATACATATGAACCTATAAAAATAGCTTTAAAGAATAGAAAAGATAGACCAATAATTGCAACTAAAACTCATTGTTTAACATATGAAGATACTAAAGATGCAGTAGAAGAAGCATTAACCGGTATGGGAGTGGATTATATAGATATCTTTCACCTTCATTCAGCTAGATACAGTACTGATGTTTTCGATATAAAGAAAGATGTTTTAAGATGTTTAAAAGAATATAAAGAAAAGGGTATAATTAAATCTATAGGAATTTCAACACATAGTGTTAAAGTTGTTGAAAAGGCAGCATATAGAAATGATATAGATATAGTTTTCCCTTTAATAAATAAAGTTGGAAGAGGAATATTAGAAGGATCCGTAAATGAAATGAAAGAGGCTATTGCTCTTTGTGAAAGAGAGGGTAAAGGCATATACTTGATGAAGGTTTTAGGTGGAGGAACATTAATTGATGACTTTAAAGAAAGCATTGAATTTGCAAGAGAATTAAGTGATAATTATCCAATTGCCATTGGCATGGTTAGTAAAGAAGAAGTATTATACAATGTTAAATATTTTAATGGAGATAAAGACTTAGACGGAATAATAAGTGTTAGAAATAAAAAAGAAATTAAAGTTTTTGAGGGTGTATGTATTAGTTGTGGAAGCTGTATAAAAGCATGTCACAGCAATGCGATAAGTTTCAACGACAAGGAAAAGGCATTTATAGATCAATCAAAATGTATTCAGTGTGGATACTGTATAGCAGCTTGTCCAAGTTTCGCCGTTAGGGTAGTATAAAGACAAAATCATAATACAATCATATAGAAAATCTCAGATCTATGTATTTACTGATAGACCTGAGATTAAGCTAAGGGGTTAAATCTATTACTTCAAAATTATTCGTTTATCAACTTGACAGGTTTACCTTCAATATAGCCTCTGTCTCCCTGAGGTTCATATTGAAACCTTGGAGCACTATCGTCATCCCATTCAAATCCATATAGTTTAGGATTGTATTTTTCTATAGCTTTTTTT
>JAABRS010000181.1 GCA_011390775.1 Clostridia bacterium
CATCTATACTTCAGCTAAAAGTATAGACAATATAATAGATATTCATCAAAATATCCTTGATGATCAAAGCTACTACTTAAATCAAAATGTAATCATTACCTACGTAATGAAAAATGGAGATAACTTGACGAGATACTACAACTTAAAACAAGCAGATGATTACAATGGAGATTATCTAAATTCTAAAGCTAAAGAAATATTAAAAACAGAAGAATTTAAAAGTAGACTTCCCTACAACAACAAGTATTTCAATGAATCATATATAACCAATATGAATTTTGAAATCAACGACGAAGATGGATTCAAAACCTATAATATTACAGACATAGATTTAGATAAACTTAAAATTAATTTAGAAAAAGACTACGAAAATTATTTACAGGAATCAAAATATTCATTTGAAATACTTATAAGACCAGATGCAAATAGAAATCCTGACTATTATATAGAAAGAAGAATAGAAGAGGATAGAGAAGTTATACCTGCACCAACCAAAGAGGAACCCTATTATAGAAATTACTCTATATTTTACGAAACAGCTGATATTGGAAATATAAAATATAGAAGATATGATATACAGATAGGTGAAGATTTTGAAAATACAATCAACATGCTTGAGAATTACTTAAATATTGAAATTGAATTAAATTAATTATCAAGGAACACTCCAGTGAAGAAATTTTCTGGGGTGTTTTTTATATTAACAGTAAAAAGAAGGTATCGTTGCAAGAAGATCCTATATTGGTTATTAAATTTACCAAAATATTGTATATACAGTTAATATATGGTAAAATATCACAAAGGAGGGATAAAAAATGAATGTAGAAAAAATAATTGGTAAAAACATACAAGAATTAATGGAAAGTAAAAAAATCTCTCAAAGAGAAATGGCAGAAATAATAGGAGTTACTCATCCAACTGTAGGAAGTTATTTAAAAGGAAAGCAAATAATTGATAGTCAGAAATTAGCTGTTATAGCTAGATATTTTAATGTGCCGTTTGATTATTTTTTTAGTGAAGAACATAATAAATTAAATTTACTATTTAGAGCAGATAAGCCAGCAGAAAACATCGAAGAATTTGACTTTCAAGAAATATACAATTACTTTGAAAACTATATATCAATTGTTGATTTAGACAAAATGAGATACATACCTCAGAATTATAACCTTAACGTTGAAAAAAGAAAAATAAATGAAGAAGATAAAAATAACATAAAAAAAGTTGCTTTGGAAATTAGAGAGCAATTTAATATAGAAGAAGTTATTCCTAACAACTACTACGATGTTTTAGAAAAAGAAGGTATAAATGTTGTAGCATTACCTTATTCTAATGAAAGTTTTTTTGGAGCTTCATCATACTCGAATGATTCTGGAAGTTTTATTTTCGTTAATGCTAATGAAAAAATTTCTGAAGAGAGACAAATCTTTTCTCTTTTTCATGAATTAGGACATATTTTATTTAACAGAACTGAATATAAAGAATACAACTATGATCCATTATATAAAAGTGGAAGAAGCAATATAGATGAAAAAATAGCGAATCAGTTTGCAGGATATTTCTTATTACCAGAGGATTTAGTAGATGACCACATAAAATCCAAAGGAAAAAACGTGAATGTATATGAAATGAAAAAATATTTTAAGGTTAGTATCCAGACTTTATATATGTCACTGTACGATTATGGTTATATAAATAAGAGTAAATATCAAGAATTTTGGAAAAAGTTAAATATGAAAGGATGGAAAAAAATAGAGCCAAATCCAATGGAACCCATATCACTTGAAGATAAAAACAATAGGCTTATATCAACAATGAAAAATCTATATTTAAATGAAGATATATCTGCAAATAGAATAGCTGAAGTATTAAATATAAATTTAATTGAAGCGAGAAAAATAATAAAAGATTGGAGTGGTTCTATTGAACAGTACGAAAAACTCTAATAAAAATTCAGCTGTTGTAGATAATAATATATTAGTAGATCTATTTGAATTGAAAAGATTGGATATACTTTTCAAGGTATTTGATAAAGTTATAATACCAAGGGTAATATATGATATGGAAATAATAAAAGAAGTATTGGAAGAATTAGATAAATTTGAATATGAAATATCTGATTTAGAAAATGGCATTGGTTATACAACCTACTATGAATTAACAAATAGTAAAAAGTTCAACAAACTTTCTAATCCTGACAAAATGGCAATCTCTATAGCTAAACAATATACTTTTTACTGTAACAGTAATGATGGCTTAGTCAGAAAAGCTTGTGGTGAACTTGAAATAAAATATATAGGTATATTAGGGGTATTGGGTAAAGCTTATGAAACAAACTATATTACTATTGATGAATTAATGAAACTATGCAACTTATTAGGCAGTAATGAAACTACTTGTTATATTAGCAAGAGTTTAATAGATGATTTTTTAAAAAAGGTAGTTTTTGATAAGCTATAAAAAAGTCTCCAAAAATTTTATTAAAAACAAGATTATGAGAAAAATCTTGGAATCACTTCTTTACTGCAAAAGCAACTCTTTCAATTTCCGTAGACTTAAGATTTCGATTTAGTGGTTCAACATACTTTTCTCCAAGTTCAACGAAACTTTTATCTTCATTAATTTCTAATTCATATTTTTCTAGTAGAGGTTTTATTTCATCTTTGTTGTAACCAAGTTTCCAAATTTTCTCTTTTTCAACATACTTTTCATAGCCTTTTTCAAACCCATATAATTTCTTGCCTTCAATAAGATCTTTTAAAACATAAGTAAAAGCTAAAGATGAGCCTTTTGGAAATTTTTCAATCATTTCAAGTATACTTAAAAAACCTTTCTCAGTAAGATACTGAGTTACTCCTTCAAGAAGAAACAAAGTTCTTTGACTAGTATCCAGTCCTGATTCAATTAACCTTTCTAAAGTATCTTCTTTATCAAAATCAACTTTAATGTAATTGATATTTTCTGGAATTTTTTCCAGATTTTCTTTCATTAAAGAGACTTTAGAGTCAATGTTGTTTGGTTGATCTATTTCAAATAAAGATAAATGTTCGAGTCCATACAGACGGTAAAATCTAGTGTCGTATCCTGCTCCAAGATTAACTATGTTTTGTACATCTTCTTTACTATTTACTACTACATCATCAAAATATTTTTTACGGCAAATCATGCCAGCCCAAATACCTGGGAGACTTTTTTCGCTGGATTTTACCAGCCAATTTCTCATGAAATTAAAATTCATAGTCTTAACAAAAAGTTTCATTGGTAGGGGAAGTATTTTTTCAGCGTAAGGATCTTCTATACCTCTTTTGTCTTTTTCGAAATTCTGTTCTATAGCAACCAGTACCGTAGGACCTAATCCTGTTCCTTCTGATTTTTTAGACATATCAATTCCTCCCTTTATATATACCCATTCTTTCCTCTTACAGAAACCTCACCTGAGTAAATTTCTTCTTTGGTACCATCTTGTTTTTGAACTAATAAATGACCTTCTTTAGTAATATCTAATACCCTTGCTTCATAGGAATAATCTCTACCTATTACTTTAACTTCTTTACCCAGAAGTATTGATTT
>JAABRS010000018.1 GCA_011390775.1 Clostridia bacterium
AAAGACGTTGTCCTTTTAGACATAGGTGGAAAATATAAAGGACTAACTTCAGACATGACTAGAACAGTATTTGTAGGAGGAGCTTCTGAAGAAGAAGTAGAAGTTTACAATATAGTATTAGAATCAAATAAAAAAGGTATATCTATGGCAAACAAAGGTATAGTAGCAAAAGAAGTAGACAATGCTTCTAGAAAGATCATCGAAGAAAAAGGATATGGAGAATACAATCCTACCAGATTAGGTCACGGCATAGGATATTCAGTTCACGAAGCTCCTTACATCACAGGATACAACAATCTTTTACTTGATGATGGTATGGCCTTTAGCATAGAGCCGGGAATATATATGAAGGGTAAATTTGGAGTTAGAATAGAAGATATAGTAATAATCGAAGATGGAAAAGCTGTAAGAATAAATAACTTTACGAAAGAAATGATAATTATATAAATAAATCACCGGAGGTGGTTTGGTGGATAGATGGAAAATATTTATTGAAACAATACTAGAATACAAGACACAAAGTTTAATAATAGTTGATACAGATGCTACTGTACGCTATCTTAGAGACAGTAAAGGAATAATATTTGAAACTGACTCTAAATATGCAAAAGGAAAAAATATTTTAGATATATTCAGCAATATGACAAAAGCATCCAGCACTATATATAGAGTACTGGATGACCAGATTCCAAGAATTAATGAAATACAAACCTTCCAAACATACAAAGGCAATAAAGTTACATCAATCACCACCACCTTACCTCTACATGATGAGGGAAAATTAATAGGAGCATTAGAAATATTCGAAGATGTAAACAACTATGAAAAAATATCAAGAAATATTATAGAGCTGCAAAAAGAAGAACAAAGCAAAGAAATAGTTCTGGAAAAATATAAAGAAAATGGAACGGTATACACATTAAATGACATCATAGGAGAAAGCCAGGAGATAAAAGACATAAAAAAGAAAATTCTCAAAATTTCAGATAGCTCATCCTCAGTATTGATACAGGGAGAAACAGGGACAGGAAAAGAACTAGTTGCTCAATCTCTTCATAACAGCAGTTTCAACAGAAGAAAAAACCCTTTTATAGCTCAAAACTGTGCAGCAATACCGAAGGATTTACTAGAAGGAATATTATTTGGTACCACCTCCGGGAGTTTTACCGGAGCTAGAGAAAAACCAGGATTATTTGAGTTGGCCGACGGAGGCACATTATTTCTAGACGAAATAAACTCCATGGACATCAATCTTCAGGCAAAACTTCTTAGAGTTCTTCAGGAAGGAATTATAAGAAGGGTAGGAGGAAGAGAATCTAAAAAAATAGATGTAAGAATAGTCACTGCAACAAATATTTCGCCGGAGCTTGCTGTAGAAAAGGGGCTTATTAGAGAAGATCTATACTATAGATTAAATGTACTATCAATAAAGGTATCTCCCTTAAGAGAAAGACGAGAAGACATTCCTATACTAGTGGATTACTTTATCAAAGCATATAACAAAACCTTAAATAAAAACATCAAAGAAATTCAAGATGAGGTATGTCAAGTGTTTATGAAATATCCTTGGCCGGGAAACATTAGAGAGCTTAAATACACTTTAGAAAATATAATGAACTTTACAGATGATACAGAAATAGTTAAAGAAGAACTTCCGGAAAAAATAAGGAATTTTAAAGATAATCCACAAAAAAATAAAATCAAATTAGAAAAAATAGAAATTAATAATAATGTAAAAGAAAAAATAGAAAAGATTAAAGAATCATCTAAAGAAATACCACCCTTAAATAAAGTGGTAGAAGAAATAGAAAGGGAATTGATAGTTCAAGCTCTTAGAAAAACCGACGGCAACAAATCAGCAGCCGCTAGATTATTAAAAGTTCCCAGACAAACATTAAATAACAAAATATCAAAATACGAAATAAAAGAAAAATACGAAGCAAAGTAATGACCTTAAAATAACATAATGCCCAAAAACGTACACCAGTAAAAAATATTGAACAAAGATTTAAAGTAATGCTTTATCAAAAAAGATAGGGCATTATTTTTTTATTTGTTTATTATCAATACATACAGCCTTTTTCAAATATCAAAACAACCTATTGGCATAATCATTGCTTATTATATAAACAACAAATAAAAAACTAAGCAAGGAGAAATTGATGATAGATAAAATAAAAAATGTACTAGAAGAAAAAAACTTTGAAGGTCTGCTTATATACGATATATTTAATGTTCGATATTTAAGTGGTTATACAAGTGATGATGCCTACTTATTAATTACTAAAAATAAAAACTATTTTCTTACAGATCCAAGATATACAGAACAGGCCTCAGAAGAATGTCCGGAATTTGAAATTTTTAACTGGAGAAGCGTAAGCGGAGATTTTTCAGATGCCGTATCTAAGATTGTGAAGGATGAAAACATAAAAAAATTAGGAGTAGAAAGTCACAGCATAACCCTAAGTTATTTCAACAAAATTTCTAAAAATATTACAGCAGAAATTATACCTGTAGAAGGAATCGTAGAAGAATTTAGAGGTGTAAAAACTCTGGAAGAAATAGAATATATTAGAAAGGCTTGTGAAATAGGAGATAGAGCTTTTGAAAGAATTATTAAAGAAATAAAAATAGGTAAAACTGAAAAAGAATTATCTGCACTATTAGCCTACTATCTTAAAATAGAAGGTTCAGATGCTAGAAACTACGAAAATATATTCATAACAGGATCAAGAACATCCCTGCTTCACGGTATACCATCAGAGAAAAAAATCCAAGAAGGAGATTTAGTACTTATGGATTTTGGAGCGGGGTATAAAGGTTATCTTTCAGATATGAGCAGAACAGTAGTAATGGGAAAACCTACAGAAAAGCAAAAAGAAGTGTTCCAAATCGCAAAACAGTCGGAACAGGATATGGTGGATGCTGTAAAAGCTGGAGTTACAGGACCAGAGCTATACGAAGCTTCACTTAAAGCTATGAAAGGGACAGAATACTTAGAGTACAACTACTCTGGAGTTGGTCACGGGGTTGGATTGGCAGTTCATGAGATACCATTTTTAGGACCTAAATCCAAATATACAATGAAAACCAACAATATAATCACCCTAGAACCTGGAATCTACATACCAGGCTGGGGGGGCATCAGACTAGAAGATCAAGTAGTAGTTACAGAATCAGGATGCGAAGTACTTACTAAATCGTCCAGACAGTTCTTAGAACTTTGACATATATTAAACTTAAAAAATTATAGGAGGGAACAATGAAAGGAAAAAAATTATTAGCATGGATGTTAATTATCATTTTAGCTTTTTCAGTAGTAGGTTGTACTACACCGGGAAGTGAAGAACCGGAAGAACCAGCTGAAGAACCTGAAGAGCCGGCAGAAGGAGAAGAACCAGAAGAAGGTGAAGAACCAGCTGAGGAATCAGAAAAAATACTTACATACTCACTTACTGCTGATGTACCTACATTAGATCAGCATTTGGCTAACTCAATACCATCTGCAACAGTTGGACACCAGATATTTGAAGGACTTATTAGAACATACCAAGGTGAAGTAAGACCTGGTATAGCTGAAGATTGGGAAATGTCAGAAGATGGAACTACCTACACATTCTATCTAAGAGACGCTCAGTGGAGTGACGGAGAACCTGTTACAGCACAAGATTTTGAATATAGTTTTAGAAGACTGTTAGATCCTGAAACTGCAAGTGGATACGCATTTATAGGTATGGCACTTAAAAATGCAAATGCAGTAAATAAAGGAGAAGTACCGGTAGAAGATTTAGGAGTAACTGCAATAGATGAAAAAACTCTTGAAGTAGAATTAGAAAATCCAGCAGGATATTTCCTAAGTATGCTTTCAATGATGCAGTTTGCACCTACAAGACAAGATTATGTTGAAGAATTTGGAAAAGATTATGCAGCAACTGCAGAAAACAACGTATACAACGGTCCTTTTGTAGTTAAAGAATGGAGACATGAAGATAGACTTATACTTGAAAAAAATCCTAACTATTGGGATGCCGATTCTATAAATTTAGATGAAGTACATATAATAGTAGTACCGGACCAAATGACAGCTCTAGCAATGTTTGAAGACGGTGAATTAGATATGGTAGAAGTTCCTGCAGAAGTTGTTTCACAATATGATGATCAAGTTGAATACTATTATAACGGAGCAAATGACTTCATAAAACTTCAAATGGATGGATCATCTCCTCTTGAAAACAAAGACCTAAGATTAGCGCTAAACTATGCTTTAGATAGACAAGAGTTCATAATGCTATCAACTGGTGGACTTTACGATCCTAACCCAAGATATGTATTACCACAGGTTAATGGTGTAGATGGAGAATACGGTGACGAATATCCTTACGCAGCTTACCCTGTAGAAGGAGATGTAGATACAGCTCTTGAGCATTTAGATGCAGCAATGGAGGCTCTTGGAGTATCAGACCCATCTGAAATAGAACTTGAACTACTTACTACAGACGTAGAAAGAACTAGAAAAGAAGCTGAGATTATTCAAGATGATCTTGAAAGCAAATTAGGAATCAAAATAGACATAAGACAGGTACCATACAGACAAAGACTTGACATGGAAGGTGCAAAAGACTTTGAAATGGTTGTTACAGGATGGGCACCTGATTATTCAGACCCTATGACATATCTTGAACTTTGGACAACAGATTCAGGATACAATCATGGATCATACTCAAATCCTGAATACGACGCAAAAATCGAACTAGCAAGAACATCCACAGACCAACAGGAAAGAATGGATGCTATGTTTGAAGCAGAAAAGATATTACTTGAAGATGGAGCTATAATTCCACTTCAATTAAGAAGAATAGCAATGCTTACTAATCCTGATTTAGTAGGATTTGAAAGTTATTTTGTAGGACTAAGTTACGAATATACATATGCAGACTTTGAATAAGAGACATTAAAAGAAGACTCCGCCCTTTAGAGGGCGGCATGTCTTTTCTTTAATCAGGAGGAGTTTATTTTGAAAAAATACATAATTAAAAGAGTATTTATATCTTTAATTACAATACTTGTACTGGTTAGTGTTGTATTTGCTTTAGTAAGATTGATTCCAGGAGATCCTTTTGCAAGTGAAAAAATGACTCCGGAAATAAAAGCAAACTTAGAGAGATACTACGGATTTGATAAACCATTAATAGTTCAATATTTTACATATCTAAAAAATCTAGTGACGGGGAATCTAGGATATTCTATGTTTTATCCTAATTTAAGAGTAAATGATATTATAGCAAGTGCATTTCCTTATTCCTTTGACTTAGGCATGAGAGCCTTATCTATGGCTATTTCTTTTGGGCTCATCCTTGGAATTGTAGCGGCACTCAATAGAGGGAAGGTACTTGATTTTACCTGCGTTCTTATCGCAATAATCGGAACCTCTATGCCGGACTTTATAATAGGGGCAACACTCCAATACTTTTTCGGTATAAAATGGGGACTTCTGCCCGTTGCTCAATATAAAGGCATATCCTATACGATACTGCCATCTATAGCATTAGGATTTTACACATTAGCTCTAGTATCAAGAGTTATGAGAGCAAATATGATAGAAACTATTCAGCAGGACTATATTAAAACAGCAAAATCAAAAGGAATATCAAAACTTAGAGTAATAATAAAACATCAGATAAGAAATGCAATAATGCCTGTAATTACAATATTAGGACCTATAGTGGCAGCACTACTTACAGGAACCTTTGTAATAGAATCAATATTTGCAATTCCTGGAATGGGAAGACACTACGTACAGAGTATTCAAAATTTAGATTATACTATAATACTTGGAATGACTGTATTTTACGGCTCCTTTTTAGTAGTAGCCAATATGATAGTTGACTTATTATACGGTATTGTAGATCCAAGAATCAGAGTAAGTGGGGAGTAGGTGACGATATGGAACAATCAAAATTTAGAGTAATTGGAAAAAATACTGAAAAAATGGAATCAATATCAAGACCAAGCCTCACATACTGGAAAGATGCATGGAGACGTATGAAAGGCAATAGGATAGCTTTTTTTAGCCTTATACTTATTGTACTTTATATCATCCTAGCAGTAGTTGGACCCTATATGAATGAATTCGACTATACTTCTACAAATGTAGATAAGATGAACTATTTTATAACATCACCCCAATTCAAAGATATGGAATTGATTGAAAGTATAAAAGATATGTTCCAAACAGGTCATTACTTTGGTACAGATGAAATAGGAAGAGATTTGTGGACCAGAGTATGGATGGGAGCAAGAGTCTCACTAGCTATAGGATTTATAGCTACAATTATAAATACTATAGTAGGTTCAATAGTTGGAGGTATATCAGGATATTACGGAGGTAGAGTAGATTCTATAATCATGAGAATTGTAGATGTACTTTACGGCATACCATATATGATAGTAGCAATATTGATTATGGTAGTACTAGGTGCAGGAGTTACATCACTGATTATAGCCTTAGTTCTTGTTGGATGGATAGGCTCCGCCAGATTTGTAAGAGGAGAAGTACTAAAGCTTAAAGAGCAGGAATTCGTAGAAGCGGCTAAGGTGCTAGGAGTAAAGGACAGGACAATTATAGCTAAACACATAATTCCAAATATTATGGGACTTATAATTACAAATCTTACTATGGCAGTACCAAGAGCTATATTTGCAGAAGCATTTCTAAGCTATATAGGATTGGGAATAGCACCTCCCGGATGTAGTTGGGGAGTATTAGCAAAAGCAGGAGTAAAACTTATGAGGATACATCCTTATCAATTATTTATACCTGCATTCTTTATATCAACCACTATGCTGGCTCTTAACCTAATCGGTGATGGTATGAGAGATGCCCTTGATCCTAAACTAAGAAATGAATAAGGAAGTGACATTATGAGTGATAAAAAACTAATAGAAATAGATAATTTAGAATTTTCCTTCAACACCTACGGCGGAGAAGTACAGGCGGTAAGAGGTGTATCCTTTGAGGTAAAGGAAGGAGAAATAGTTGGAATAGTTGGAGAATCCGGCTGCGGTAAAAGCGTTACTGCCCAGTGCTTAATGAAGTTAAATCCGGAACCACCGGGATTTTTCAAAGACGGTTCCATTAAATATAAAGGTGAAGAAATCATAACTAAAAGCGAAAGACAAATGAGAAAAATAAGAGGATTGGAGATAGGATTTGTATTTCAAGATCCAATGACCTCTCTCAATCCTACAATGAAAATTGGGAAGCAAATAGAAGAAATTTTTATAGAAAGAAAAATGTACAGTAGAAGTCAAATGAAAGAAAAAGCTATGGAAATACTAAAAACCGTTGGTATATCCGACTCTGAAACCAGATACAATCAATACCCTCATGAACTAAGTGGTGGTATGAAGCAGAGAGTTATGATTGCCATAGCATTAGTAGCAGAACCAAGTGTGGTAATAGCTGATGAACCAACTACATCTTTGGATGTTACTATTGAGGCTCAGATATTGGATTTGCTTAGAAAATTGAAGGAAGATTTGGGAAAATCAGTAATTTTAATAACCCACGATCTGGGAGTTATTGCTAAACTTTGCGATAGGGTACTTGTAATGTACGGCGGCAAAATTGTGGAAAGAGGAACAGTAGATGAAATCTTTTATGAAACCAGACACCCTTATACATCGGGACTACTGTCTTCAATTGCAGGATTAGATAAAAAAAGAGATGATGAGCTTTCTCCAATACTAGGTACTCCCCCGGACTTGTTTTCACCTCCTATAGGATGTCCATTTGCAGCAAGATGTGAACATGCTATGGAAATATGTATAGAAGAGCTTCCAAAAGAGTACAAAATATCTGAAGGACACAGTACATTATGCTGGTTGGAACACGAACAGGCTCCAAATGTTAAGCTTAAAGCAAAATCCTACGAGGAGAGTGATCTGCTATGACAAAAAACAATAAACCTCTAATGAGAGTAGAAAACTTATGCAAATATTTTAAAATAAAAGAAGGCCAGATACTAAAAGCAGTAGACGATGCTTCCTTTGATATTTACAAAGGAGAAACGGTAGGTCTTGTAGGAGAAAGCGGTTGTGGTAAATCCACCACCGGCAGGTGTTTGGTTAAATTAGAACAACCAACATCAGGGGAAGTATATTTTGAAGATAAAGAAATATATAAACATAAATATCATGAAGAATTCATATCACAGCATCCGGAAGAAAATATACCGAAAATAAATCCTGATCAGGCAAAGCTTGATTATACAAAAGATGTGCAGATGATATTCCAAAACCCCTACTCATCCTTAAATCCAAGGATGACGGTAAAGGATATAGTAGGCGAAGGAATAAGACTTCATAACAAGAAAATCAAAAATAAAGAATTAGAAAAGACGATAGAAAATTTACTGAATGATGTAGGACTTAGCAAGGATCATATATCCAGATTCCCCCATGAATTTAGCGGTGGGCAGAGACAGAGGATAGGCATAGCCAGAGCCTTATCTGTCGACCCTAAGTTCATTGTATGTGATGAACCTATATCAGCTTTAGATGTATCGGTTCAGGCACAGGTAATAAATATGCTTAAAAAAATACAAAGAGAACGTGACTTGACCTATTTATTTATAGCTCACGATCTCAGCGTAGTAAAATATATATCAGATAAAGTAATAGTAATGTATTTGGGTAATATAGTTGAAAAAGCTAAATCAGAAGATCTTTATAAAAACCCGATGCACCCATATACACAAGCTTTGCTATCATCAATACCGGTAGCAAATCCTAAGATAGCTAAATCAAGAAAAAGAATCGTACTGGAAGGGGAACTTTCAAGTCCGATTAATCCTAAAGACTGTTGTAGGTTTTCAGATAGATGTAAACACGTTATGCCTATATGTAAAGAGGTAAAACCTCCATTATTGGCTTATGAAGAAGGTCATGAAGTAGCTTGCCATTTATATTAAAAAACTATCAATAAAATTGTATATTATATACATTTTATGCTAAACTAAAATTATCCTAATTAAAGAGGTGTAACTGTGTTAGAAAATCTAATTGAAAAAATGCAAAAAGAATATATCGATGGCTTCTTCATAAGCAACCCCTATAATGTTCACTACATAAGCGGATTTAGAGAAAAATTTGCCTATGCTCTTATTACAGAAAAAGGCAAATATATACTTACCGACGGTAGGCATAAAGAAATAGCATCCAAAACCACTAAAGGTTTTGAAATAATAGATTGGCAAAAAAAAGAAAAGAAGCTCAAACAAGCAGTAAATGAAATTATAAAAAAAGAAGGTGTAAAAAGATTAGGTTTTGAAGCTGAACACCTTACATATAAAAAATTCACCGAACTCTACGACATGGTAGATGCGGAAATCACACCGGTGGTAGGACTTGTTGAACAGCTAAGAGTAGTAAAGACACAAGAAGAAATACAAAACCTTAAAATAGCTTCTGAAATTAACGACAGAGTTTTTCAAAGGCTTCTAAAAAATATAAAAATAGGGAAAACAGAAAAAGAAATCTCTGCTTTATGCAGTTATTTCATTCGCTTGGAAGGTGGAGATCCGGAAATGAGTGAAAATATATTCCTCACTGGCAGTAGAAGTTCCCAAGTTATGGCATCACCTACAAATGCAGAAATTAAAGAAGGAGATTTATTCCTAATTAATTACGGAGCTAGCTATAAAGGTTATCTGACAGACTTTTCAAGGACTATAGTAATAGGAAAAGAACCTACATCTAAGCAAAAAGAAGCCTATGAAGTAGTAAAAAAAGCTCAGATGGAAGCAATAAAATCGATAAAAGCTGGAGTACTGGCAAAAGAACCCTTTTACGCTTCAGAAAAAGTATTTATAGATACAGGATATCGTGAATACCACTATGAAGGCATGGGTCATGGTATAGGGTTATTTCTTCACGAAGAACCCTTTTTAGACAAGAATTCAAAATTAATTTTAGAAAAAAACAACGTCCTCACAGTAGAACCGGGATTATACATTCCCGACTGGGGAGGCATAAGAATAGAAGATACAGTATTGGTGACAGAAGAAGGATACGAACTTCTAACTAAATCATCAAGAGAATTAATAGTAATATAAAATAAAGGCCGGACTCGTGTCCGGCTATTTTCAAGCTATTCTTCCAATAAAAAATCAATAATATTAATCTGTTTTATACCATTTCTTTCAATATTAACTTTATCCATAGAAATTACATACTTAGGAAAATTATCACCTACAATTTCAAGAGAACCAAATTCTCTATCTATAACTTTTTTATCGGCTAATAAATAAGCTACTTGAAAATATAATCTTTCATTGTTTTTAACTGCAATAAAGTCGATTTCCAAATCGTCAATTTCACCGACATAAACTGTATAACCTCTTCTTAATAATTCTAGATAAACTATATTTTCTAATGATTGACCAATATCGCTTTCGTTATCAAAATAAATATTTCTCAAACCAAGATCATTTATAAAATACTTTTCTCTAGTTTTTAAAAGTTGTTTACCCTTTACATTATATCTATTAACACCATGAATTAAATAAGCATCCTTACATGCTTCAATATAATTATATATAGTTTCTTTAGATAATTTACGGCCTTCACTTTTAAGAAACTTTGTAATTGAATTAGCTGAAAATATTTGACCTATATTGTTAAAAATAAATTTCAAAAATCTTTGAAGCAAGTCTATATCTCTAATATTATGTCTATTTACTATATCCTTTAATAAAATAGAAGAATACATATCATTTAAATAACCATTGATAATATCTTGTTGATTGTTAAACCTATATACAGCTGGTAATCCACCACTTCTAATATAATCCAAAAGTAGTTTATCTTTATCAACACTTTCAGAAGAATTATAGTAATTAAAAATCTCTTGATAAGAAAGTGGATAAATATTGAGACTAAAATATCGTCCTGTTAAATATGTCGATAATTCTCCAGATAGCATCTTTGAATTAGAACCTGTAATATATATATCCACCTTATAATCAACATTTAAAGAATTTATGACTTTTTCGAAGTTCTCCACCTCTTGAATTTCATCTAAAAATATGTAGTAAGTTAAATCATCTTTAATTTTTGATGAAATAAATTCATACAAGACTGTAGAGTTTTTCAATTCATCAGTTTTCATAGATTCAAAATTAATATTTATAATATGATTGTCAGAAACTCCTCTATCTTTAAGTTCCTTTTGTATTAGAAGTAAAAAAGTCGACTTACCAACTCTTCGCATTCCTGTTATTACCTTTACTAAAGGATCATTAATTAAAGGGATTATTTTATCTAAATAAATTTCTCTTTTAATCACTAGAATCACCTCATGTTCAGTATAACTAAAAAAAGTCTTCCATACAAGACAAAAAACTAAAAAATAGCAAAAAAGTATTTCATACTAGTCAAAAAAATGAAAATAGTTCAAAAAGTCTTTTATATAAGACAAAAATATTTTAGAAGACATGATAATTATTTAAATTCGAACTAGGCGAAAGCCTAGTTTATTTTTTATTATATTGATCACCCTTATACTTCACAACCAGTTCATATCTAGACTTAACTCCAGATTTAGCATAAACATTTCTTATATGAGTTTTTAAGTAAGCGTCAAAACGGGCCCACCTTCAAAAGCTAAAGCTGTTATGATAATCTAATCCTTATTAGGGATTTTACAGTCCTCAGGTATTGAATCTGACCAAGGCAATAATTTATCTAATTCATCCATACTCTCTAAATCTATATTAGGTAATTTTTCAAATAAATAATTTAAATAGTAGAATGGATTCAAACCACTAGCTTTTGCTGTCTCTATTATACTGTAGGTAATAGCAGAAGATGTAGCTCCTTTAGGAGATTTTGAAAAAAGAAAGTTTTTTCTTCCTATTACAAAAGGCTTTATAGCTCTTTCAGCTGTATTGTTGCTTATTTCTAATCTGCCATCTAATAGGTATGCCTCAAGTTTTGGCCATTGGTTTAAACAATATTTAACAGCTTTTCCTAAACTGCTTTTTGGCAGGACTTGCTTTTGCTTTATATTTAACCAGGATAAGAAAGCCTCAAGAACTGGCTTGCTTTGTTCTAGGCGTTTTTTATATCTTTCTTCTTCAGATAATTTTCTTAAGCTTCTTTCAATACTAAAGAGCTTATTACAAAAATCTATTCCTTCTTTAGCATTGGTTGTGGATATATCAGCTTCCTTAGGAAGTGACTTAAGAGCATCGGTGAAGCCTCTTCTTGCATGGGCAAAGCATCCAACTTGGATAACATCTTTGACATCATTGTAACCAGGGTATCCATCGGTTTGAAGATATCCACTGAATCCTTTTAAAAACTTCTTTGGATGTTTACTTGATCTTGAGGGTTGATATTCATACAATAAAATCTGTCTTTTAGGTTTTTTACTTCCATACAGCCACATATATGATTTGCTGCTTGGCTTTTTACCTACTTCATCTAATACCTGCATTGTAGTTTCATCTGCAAATATTACTCCTTCTTCTAAAAGATGGTAGTGCATTCTATCGTAAATATGTACTAGCCAACTATTAGCTGCGTGGATAATCCAGTTAGCAAAGTTTTGACGGGACAGATCAATTCCAAAGTTATTAAATTGTTTTTCCTGTCTATATAGTGGAACTGCCTCAGAATATTTACGGTCCATTATATATGCTAGTAAGGAAGGGGATACAAAACTACCCTTTAGTAACGGGTTTGGCATTTTAGCTGTGATAATTGGAGTAGATATATTTTCTTTTTCACATTGTCTGCAGGCATAGACATAACGAACATGTTCTACTATTTTAACCTGAGCTGGTATGATTTTTAACTCTTTACGAATCTCTTTACTCATTTCATGAAGAGTACTATCACAGCTTGGACATATTTTATCTTCTTCTTGTAGTTTATATTCTATTATCTCTACAGGAAGATCATCAAAGGATTTTTTATTTAAGCCTTTATTTCTTTTACGTTTATATGTAATTTCTTCAATAGTTGGTTCTTGTTTTTTAGGTCTGAATTCTTTTTCGGCTTCATTAAAAATTGATAACTGATCAGAGTTGCTTTTTTCACTTGATGAGCCGAATTGTTTTTCTTTACTCAAACGAAACTGCTCTTTGTACCAATTTAATTTAGCAGCTGTTTGTTCAAATTCTTGCTCTAAAAGAGCGTATTTATTTTGAAGTTCTTGAAAATCTTTTTCTATATTTGGATTTATTTCAGTTGATTTTTCTATTGTTTTCATAGATTAATTATATCATATTTTAAGGAAAATAGATACTAAAATATTTCGTTTATATATTGAATTTTCAACATTTACAGAGGTTTTATTTTGTCTATTTAAAAAGTTTAAAACTATATTATTATTCGTTCTTTGACAATCTTATGAGCACTTTTTTGACTGATTGATAAACCATCTAGCAACCATCTAAACTCTCTATCTCCAACTATTAAAGTTTTAGAATTTTGATCATCAGGCCATTTAAATACACCTTTTTCTAATCTTTTGTAGTGCATCCAAAAGCCGTTTAGATCCCATACTAAGATTTTAATTTTATCTCGTTTTTTATTACAGAATACGAATAGGCTTCTTGAAAATGGATCAAGGTCAAAGCTTTCCTGTACAAGAATGGATAATCCGTCAATAGATTTTCTTAAATCAGTATACCCTAGTGCTAGATATATCTGACTGGTACCCTTATTTAGCATTGGGATAATATTTTTACAACGGTTTTAAAGATATCTACATCAAATCCATCAGCTACTTCAACTGTGGCTTTACCTATGATAATCTTTAGAGGATTATTAAATTTATTTTCTGAGTCTTCTTTTTCTAAAGCTACTGATGTCCACTGTATATCTTTTGAATCTTGATTTAAACCTTCTTTTTTTTCCTTGTTAAATTTATGTATGTAGTATCTAAGTTTATGTATGCTGACACCCTTATCTTCAGCCCATTTAACTGCACTTAATCCACTTGTTTTGTAATCTTCAATTCTTTCACTCCACAACTTTCTGTTTTTTTCTCTCATTGAGATATCCTCCATTATTATTTTGGAGATATTATCTCATAGAAGTTACTACTTGAAAATGTGGGCTGAATTTGACGCTTACATTAATTATATTATAACAAAATAACTTCTTCAATACTACTTTTTTAAATAAATTTAAATATTTGAATAATAAGTATATTTATATTATTAAAGGGTATATAATTAAAAATATAATAAATAAATTTTCGCATAAGGAGTGATTTAATGAATATCAATTTAGTGACTTTCTATTTAAGACAAGTTATTATGGCAGTAATTATAATTATTGTAGGCTTATGGGCTATTAAATTTATTGTCAATTTGGCCAAGAAGGCTATGGAAAAAAAGAGAGTAGATTCTGCTATAGTATCTTTTTCTACTAAGCTATTAAGTATTTTATTAAAGGTAGTTTTATTTATATCAATTGCAGGTACCTTTGGATTTGAAACGACTTCAATGATAGGTATAATAAGTGCTTTAGCTTTTGCAGTAGGTTTAGCATTACAGGGAAGTTTGTCGAATTTTGCTTCCGGAGTTATGATATTACTTTTTAAACCTTTTAAGATTGGTGATTATGTAGAAGCCGGGGGTTACGACGGTACAGTACAAGAAATAGATATTTTTAGTACTATTTTAGCCACACCTGATAACAAAAAAATCATTGTCCCTAATTCAGAGGTATACTCTTCACCAATAACAAATTATTCTCATTATGATAAAAGAAGAGTTGATTTGGAGATTGGTGTAGACTATGATTCAGATATTAAACAGGTAAAAAAATCTTTAGAAAATATCTGTAATAATCACGAGTTAGTGCACAAAGATCCTGCTCCTTTTGTAAGATTGGGTACTCTTGCTGATTCTTCAATAAATTTCAAAGTAAGAGTTTGGACTGACACTCCAAATTATTGGGCAGTATACTTTGACTTAACCGAAACTATCAAAGAAAATTTTGATAATGAGAATATTGAATTTCCTTATCCTCATGTAACTATAACGAAAAGAGATAACGAGTAAAATTAAGGACTAAAAAACCAGGGTTATTTAATAATCCTGGTTGATTTTTTTATGAAATTGCACTACCAAATAATATTGAATAATATTTTGCATTGAAATCATCAGATCTCGATACTAAGACTATCGGTACTTTAGCACCCATTACTACTCCTGCTCCTATACCATTTCCAAAATATGTTATAGATTTCCCTATTCCGTTGCCCATTTCAATATTGTGAACTAAAAGCAAATCAGCATCTCCAGCAACAGGACTTTCAAAGTTTTTGATTTGTGCTGCTTCTTTAGATACTGCCAAATCCAGTGCAATAGGTCCTTCAATTATTATTCCTTCTTCGAATTCTCCATTTTTATATTTTTCTTTTATTTCTGCTGCTTCAACAGTAGCCTGCATTTTCGGATTTAATTTTTCTTTTGCTGCTAAACAAGCAACTTTAAATTCTTTATATCCTAGCTTTTTGGCAGATTCGTAGGCATTTTTAATTAATTCGATTTTAGTCTCTATATCGGGATAAGTTACCATGCCTCCATCCGTAAGCATCAAAAGTTTATGATATGTTGGTATTTCATACAGCATAACGTGACTCAGCTGTTTTCCTGTTCTAAGACCCCATTCTTTGTTTAAAACCGCTTTTAATAGGATGGATGTATCTATCAACCCTTTAATTAAAAAGTCTCCTCTGCCATCGTTTATCATTCTAATAGAGATTTCTGCTGATTGTTCGAAATTTTCTGTGGGTATTATTTCAACATCATCAAGATTATATTTATTATTATCTATATACTCTCTAATCAATTTTTCATTTCCTACTAAAATCGGTTCTATAAGTTTGTCACTATATGCATGAGCAACTGCTTCTAAAACATTTTCTTCTTCAGCTGCAACAACAATTAATTTTGACCTATCATTTTTGTCGATTAAATTTTTTAAATCTTTTAATTTTTTCATTTTATCCTCCGTATATTGTTTTTTTAACTATGCGAATATGAAAAGAATTAATCCAAGGAGATACACAGATACTAATAAAAGTTCTTCTTTTATTTTTTTGTTTAAAAGAAAGTAAAATATAAAATAAAATATCAACAAAGACAAGGTTGCACCTTTTATATTTTCTATAGATATTGAATTTATAGATATCAATAAAGCTTTCGAAATTATTATACTAATTGAAGTAATGAAAATCACTGGAAAAAGCTTAACTATTCTACTGTTTTTAGAAAACTTAATCCTTTCTTCTAAAGCGTCTTGGCCGTAATAATACCCATCCAGATATCCTTTTAAAGATAGATAAATTACCGAAGCAGCCATTATAAGTGCTCCACCTATAGAAAGTATGTATTCTCCTGTTAAAGCGCCGTAAATCACAGCCATGGTAGTAAGGGGTGCGAGTACGGTTTGAGTTACAGAGTCTCCCATTCCAGCCATAACTCCCATTAATCCTTCTTTCACTTCTTTTATTTGTTTTGACGATTTATCTTCTTCTTCTAATCTAATTATATATCCATGTATAGGTGTCCCTATATTTGGCTCTGTGTTGAAGTAATCAGTGTGTCTTAGGATAGAATCAAATAATTTTTCTTTATTTTTTTTATGTAATCTCTTGAAAATAGGAACCATGGAATGAGCAAAAGCAAACCCCTGTAGCTTTTCGTAACTATAACAGGAATGAGTGAAATTCATCCATATAAACCAGGATTTATATAAATCTTTCTTTTTAAGTTCTATAAATTTGTTTTTTGATTTTTTGATTCTTCTATTCTTCTGAACTGTTAACAGTGCTACAATAACCGGTATCAAATAGGGATCAAACTTAAAAAATATGCTGAATATATAAAAAAAAGTAAAGAAATATATGGTATATTTCCATTTATGATTTATAGATAAAATAGCTCCAGATAATATTATCAATAGAATTCCTGTAAAATTTAAATATTTAGTTATATCTATGCTAGAATTAACTAAATAACCTAGTCCTTTATAAATAATAAAAGACAAAATACTTCCTAAAACAGCATTGAAAATCAAAAGAGACATTTGCGGATAATATATATCATATTGATTAATACTATTTAGATCTCCATTTTTTAAGCCTCTAATACCTTCTTTAACATAATAGCTGTTTAAATTAAGTCTGTATTTCCAAAATATTATACCTACACCGCTAACGGGATATGCTATAGCTAAAGCTCCTACTCCCGGTATATCATAGCTAATAGCTATCATTGCTCCTATTATTCCAGCTAAACAAGGATCACCACCTTTTAATGAACCTCCTGTAGATTTAAACCCAATAAAAAAAATATTAATTACAGCTCCAGCAAAAAAACCAGAAATGGGATCACCTAATATGATTCCTGTGAGTAATCCTGAAAAAACAGGTCTATATAAGGTAAAATAGCCAATTCCAAGGGTAAAGGATGTACTGTTACCAATATAATATATAATTCCTAGTAATATAAATTTTAATAAAGTCATTAGACCAGCCTCTTTAGATCAATTTTTCTATCTTTATTTTGCTATCTTCCGGCAATATTTGAACATAAATACTACAATCTTTTTCTAAAAGATTTTTAATGGATTTTTTTTCTTCTTCATTCATGTATATACTTTTATATATTTTTTTACTTTTTTCTTTAGATCCAATATTTCCTATATTGATTTCTTTAAAAATTCTCGACTTATTCTGTATACTTTCATATATTTGGGGTCTTTTTGATAACACTAATAAATCTTCACTCTCTTGACCATCATAGTAATCAATGAATTCTTTTTCAGTTAGTATTTTTATTTTATAATTATCTGGTGCTGCGTTTTTTGTCATATCAGATAAAAAACTATTCTTTCTAAGTTCTTCATCTACAATAACAACAGTATCTACATTGATTTTTTTAAGCCAACCAATAGTAATCTGTCCATGTATCAACCTGTCATCGATTCGAGCTAAAATTATGTTTTTCATATTCTATTATGCTATCCTTTCATTTCTTTGTTTACATACATGATACTTTTTTTACTGTCATCTATCATAGTATTCACATTTCTATTTCTATTGACAAAAAATTCTAAAATCATAGGCATATTAAAGCCTGATATAACATGAACTTTTTCTTTTGACAAAAAGTTAATTGCAATATTAAAAGGTGAGCCACCATAGATGTCTACAAATATGTATATATAAGCTTCTTCATCTATTAGTAATCCAACTTCTTTTTTTACATCTTCAATATTAGTCTCTTCTATTATAGAAAATGAATACACATTATCCTGTTTTCCTGCTATCATTTCTACACTTTTTATGATTTCTTTACCGTAGTTACCATGAGTAATAATAATTACTTTTTCCATGTTACCCTCCTAAATTTTTAGTCTTTTTAATTATAGCATATATAATGCTATAGTAAAATATAATTGAAAATAAAAGCCTTGTGTTGTACAATTGTAAAATAAATTAATACCAAGGAGTAATCAATGAACTACAAAAAAACTGAAAATTTTAAATTCGTTCAAAATAAGAAATGTGAATATTTTCCCTGTCATAAAGGTGTTAAAAAAGAAGATTTTAACTGTTTATTTTGCTTCTGTCCTCTATATATGTTAGGAGATAAATGCGGCGGTAATTATATTATTAATAGCGGTATTAAAGACTGTACAAATTGCACAATACCTCACAGTAAAGGTGGTTATGACTATATAATGACAAAGATGGAGGAAGTTGTGAAAAAGGCTAGTGATTTCTAGCCTTTATTTTATTCCCGGTACATTTCCTATGTAAATATTATCTAAGTACTTTTCACCTATTTTTTTTAATTCCAAAAGAGTATCAATCTCCGTAGGAGGTTCCTTCATCATATATGCAGGGAAATATCTTGATAGATGTAGTGGAATTTTTCTATCTAATTTATTTACCCATTTTATTATTTTTTTCACATCCCCTACGTTACCTTTATTTCCACCAATTACAAGGGTGGTTAATTCTAAATGAGCCCTTTTATTTATCCTCTTGATAGAATTAAGAACAGGTTCTAGTTTTCCACCACATAAATCTTTATAG
>JAABRS010000182.1 GCA_011390775.1 Clostridia bacterium
AATCTTAACCCTATAAATAAATATTCTAATATTAATTTTATTATTATATTATCAAAAGCATTTATGAAAAAATTGTAGTAATACTAATAATAATATATAATATTATTATAAATTTTATAGGGAGACTACTGTGGATAGAAGTTATAAAGAAATTCAAATGTTAAAATTAAATAAATATGCTAGGGAATATATTGAAAATAAAGATAACAATATAGATTATCAAAAAATTTCTGAACAAATGAAAGAATTTTCAGGTGCTGAGTATGTAATGTTTAATATTTTTGACGAAAACGGAAAGGACTTTACCCTTGTAGGCTTTGAAGGTAATAAAAACAATATAGAAAAAGCAATGGATATAATCGGGTACAATATAATCGGCAAAAAATTCAAGTATGAAGAAGGAAGAAATGAGAGATTTGAAAAATCAATAGTTACAAAAGTCGAATCTCTAAAAAAATTAGTAGGCAGTGCATTACCTGCTGCAGCTATGTCAATGATAGAAAAAGTCTTTAAAATAGATAGTATACTAACAGTTAGAATAACAAAAGATGAAAAAACTATAGGGAATTTTACTTTGATTTTCACTGAAAATCATAACAAAAATGACAATGAAATGCTTAAGCTTTTTGCATCTCAAGTAGGTTTATTTATAGATAAGAAAAGTTTTGAACAAAAGAGTTTAGAATCAATTCAAAGATTTCAATCCCTACTAAAAAATAGTGTCAGCATTATTACTATAGTTGATAATAAAGGAAATTATATAGATGCTTCTGATTCTGCAGCTGAGTTAATAGGCATAAAAAAAGAAAAACTTATAGGGAAAAACTTTAAAGAAGTAGTACCAGAAAAAGTTGAAGAGTTTATGCTTGCATTATCAACTATCAATAAAACAAAAAAACCTGTATATAAAGAAGAAATTTATTATGTAAATAATGAAGAAAGAATATATGAAAGCATAGTATTTCCTATAGAGGAAAAAGATAATGAAGTAGTGCTTTTTGGTTCTATAGCTAATGATATAACTGATAGAAAAAAAGCTGACCAGGACTTAATGCATTCTCATAACCTTATAAAATACATTTTAGAACATAATCCAAGTGGTGTAGCAGTGCATGATAAGGATCTAAATTATATATATGTAAGCGAAAAATATTTGGAAAGTTATAACATTAAAGGAAAAGACATTATAGGTAAACATCATTATGAAGTTTTTCCAGATTTGCCTCAAAAATGGAGAGATGTGCATAAACAATCTTTAAAAGGTGAAGTTATTAGGAAAGAAGAAGACCCTTACTACAGAGACGATGGCAGTATAGACTGGACTAAATGGGAATCAAGACCTTGGTATGATAAAGATGGATCAATAGGTGGTATAATTATATATACTGATATAATAACGCAACAAAAAGAAATGGAAGCAGAGATATATAAAGAGCGAGAACAATTTAAAACAACCTTATTATCAGTTGGAGATGCAATTATTTCTACTGATAAAGATGGAAATATAAATCTAATGAACAATGTAGCAGAAAAACTTACCGGATGGTCAAAGGATGAAGCTTATAATAAACCACTGGAAAAAGTTTTAAATATAATTAATGAACACACAAGGAAATACTGTGTAAATCCAGCTAAAAAAGCACTTGAAACAGGAAAAACTGTGGAAATGGAAAATCATACAATTTTAATATCAAAAGATGGTAGAGAGATACCTATAGAAGATAGTGCATCACTAATAAAAGATAGAAATGATACTGTAACTGGTGTAGTTATAGTATTTAGAGATTTCACTGAAAAAAAAGAAAAACAAAAAGAAATAGAGTACTTGAATCTACACGATCATCTTACTGGACTTTATAATAGAAGATATTATGAAGAAGAATTAAAAAGACTTGATGTAGATAGAAATTTACCTCTTTCGACTATAGTAATAGATGTTAATGGACTAAAACTTATAAATGATGCTTTTGGTCATAATGAAGGCGATAAAATTTTGATTAAATCAGCAAAGGCTATAACAAATAGTCTTAGAGCTGATGAAATAGTTGCAAGAGTAGGAGGAGATGAATTCTCAATAATCCTTCCAAAATGTGATAAAAATCAAGTGTCTAAAATTGCAGAAAGGATTAAAGAAAATATTGAGAAAGAATCAGAAGTTGACATTCCTTTTTCACTTGCTATAGGATTTAATACTAAAGTTGAATCAGAAGAAATCATTTCAGATGTATTAAAAAAAGCAGAAAGCAAAATGTATACAAATAAAATACTTTCAGAGCAAAGCAAAAGAAGAGAAGTAATACATACTATGATTTCTACATTACATGAAAAACATCCAAGAGAAGAAGAACACTCAAAAAGAGTTAGCCAACTTTCATATGATCTGGGTAAGGCAATTAATATGAAAGGTGATAAATTGGATATGCTTAAAACTGCAGGACTTCTTCATGATATAGGAAAGATAGCCATAGACTATTCTATTATTGAAAAAAATGGGAAACTTACTGAAAAAGAATACGAAGAAGTAAAAAAACATCCTGAGATAGGTTATAGGATACTTAAAACCTCTATGGATTATGAAGATATAGCTAAAATTGTCCTTTACCATCACGAAAAGATTGATGGTAGTGGATATCCCAAAAAAATAAAAGGAAATAAAATACCTTTAGAATCAAAGATCATTAGCATTGTTGATGCTTACGACGCTATGACATCTTTAAGACCTTATAAAAAAAGTAAAACTACAAAAGAAGAAGCAATAAAAGAATTAATAAGATGTTCAAATACTCAATTCGATTTAGATATAGTAAAAGTTTTTGTTGAAAAAGTTATAAGTTAAAATAAATTAATTTACATATCGGAGGAAGATAAGTAATAATAGATTTAAAAATAAAACAAAGATGTGTTATCAATATGTGATAGCTATAATATATAATTAAGGTATACAATCTTAGGAATGTATATTTTGAAAAAATAAAACAGAACTTGAAAATAGTATTTTCATTTTGGAAGGAGAGGTTACTATGAATAGAGGGTTAGGTATAGTTGGAACAATATTGGTTATTCTTTTAATTCTTTGGCTATTAAAAATAATTTAACATTAAAGTGTGATTTCTAAAGAGCTATAATTTTTTCATTGATTAAAAAGAAAATTCAAGATGAACTTAGCAAAGACTACTATAAAAATCTTTGTCGAGATTAAAGTTTATAAACTTTAGTCTCGATTTTTTCATTTTATTAAATGTTTTTACAATTAAGATTAAGGAATTAAATCAAAAGACTAAACGTGCTGGTTGGAAAATTCGCGAAGGAAATGAACACAGTTCCTATGGGATTGTATTTTCGACTGCATTGATTGCCTATAAAAATCAAAGTGCTTTTCAAAAAAGATTTTGATTTTTATGTAGGTGAAATTTAATAGAAATTATTTTTTCAAATACTTTGTACTTCTATGTATTTAGAATATTTAAAAAGAGAAAGGGTATATAAATATTAAGGATAATAAATTAAAAGGAGGATTATATCAATGAGCAAGAAATG
>JAABRS010000183.1 GCA_011390775.1 Clostridia bacterium
CATTATAGTTATAATAGTTGTACCTATGAGTACAGCTATACTGGACTTTTTATTAATTATAAATATAACATTCTCCCTTGTATTATTACTGTCGGCATTATATGTAGATTCACCTCTTGAGTTATCATCATTTCCTTCATTATTATTAGTAGCTACATTATTTAGGCTATCATTAAATATATCCTCCACCAGATTAATACTGGGAAACGGTGGAAATGCAGGTAATGTTATTAAAACCTTTGGTAGCTTCGTTATAGGAAGCAATCCTGTAGTAGGTTTGATAATATTTCTAATAATAATAGTAATTCAATTTATAGTAATAACAAAAGGTGCAGAGAGAGTATCGGAAGTAGCAGCTAGATTCACCTTGGATGCAATGCCCGGCAAGCAGATGGCAATAGACGCAGATTTAAATGCAGGACTTATAAATGAACATCAGGCAAAAGAGCGAAGAGAAGATATACAACGAAGCGCAGACTTTTACGGAGCCATGGACGGAGCCAGTAAATTCGTAAAAGGAGATGCTATAGCAGGAATCATAATTACCCTGATAAACCTTATTGGTGGTATTGTTATAGGTTTAGTTATATCAGGGCAGGCTTTTTCAGAAGTTGTAGACATATACACCTTAGCTACTGTTGGAGATGGTTTGGTATCTCAAATCCCGGCACTATTAATATCAACAGCTTCAGGTATAATACTTACAAGATCAGGCTCAAAACTGAATCTAAATGCTGAAATAATAAAACAGTTATTTTCAAGATACAACGTTATGCTCATTACAGGTCTGTCCCTGTTGGGACTTACATTTGTACCGGGATTACCTAAGGTTCCATTAATTTTAATCGGTTCTTCCTTACTAATATTCGGATATAGAATATACTCTACTTTCCAGGTAGAACAGGAACAAGAACAGGAAAGCAAAATACAAAAAGCCAAGAAGCAGGAAGATGATTACGAAATTACCGACTACATATTCACAGACCCTATAGTAATAGAATTCGGATACAACTTAGTATCTTTTGTAGATAGACAAAAAGGTGGTAAATTGTTGGATAGACTGGTAATGATAAGACGCCAAATAGCTATGGAAATGGGAGTTATTGTACCTAAGATTAGAGTAAAAGACAACCCAAATCTCATGCCGAATGAATATATTATAAATATTAAAGGAAATAAAATAGCAGAAGGAGAAGTATTAAGCGACTACTACTTAGCTATGAATCCTGAAGACAGCGATGAAAAGCTGGAGGGAATAGAAACAAGAGAGCCGGCCTTCGGAATGCCTGCCTACTGGATAGAGGAAAAAGAAGTAGATAAAGCAGAGATGAAAGGTTTCACTGTAATAGACCCAATATCCGTTATAGCAACACATATCTCTGAAATTATAAAAGGTAACAGTCACGAACTTCTAGGAAGAGAAGAAGTAAAAGATTTAGTAGACACATTAAAGGACAAATATCCAGCATTAGTAAATGATGTAGTTCCTGAAATAATATCAATGGGAGCTCTGCAGAAAGTACTTAAAAATCTTCTTCAAGAAGGACTTAAGATAAAAAGTCTTCCTACAATATTAGAAATTTTAGGAGACTACGGAAAAACCGTGCCGGAAGTAGATGAACTGACGGAATATGTAAGACAGGGTCTAAAAAAAGAAATATCGGCAAAATATGCCTACGAAAATAGATTAGAAATTCTTATGATTTCACCAAACCTAGAACAGAGAATATCACAAACCGTAACAAACAGCGGAGAACATCCTGAAAACACCTTAAAACCTCAGGAGATCCAAAAATTCACAGAAAATACTATTAAAGAATACAACCAATCCTTAGAAGAAGGAAATAATCCGGTACTTGTAACAACGCCGGTGCTTAGAAGACATATAAGAAATCTAATTAAGCAAAACGGAAAAGATTTGGATGTAATGTCCGTTTCAGAAATAGATAGCAAATATGATATCAAGGTTGTGGGAAGTATTAGCATCTGAAAGAGGGATTAGATGGAAGAAAAAAAACTTTGGGAAAAGTATAAAAAAACAAACAAAAAAGAATATAGGAATAAAATCGTTGAAGAATACCTACCTCTTGTAAGAAAGATAGTGTATATGATGATTGGCGGTCACCACCTAAAAGAAGAATTCTACAGTGTAGGGGTTATAGGTCTTATAGATGCAGTTGATAAATTTGATTTATCAAAAAACGTTCAATTCGAAACCTATGCATCAATTAGAATAAGAGGCTCTATCAAAGATTTTATGAGAAAGCAGGATTGGGTTTCGAGAAACATAAGAGAAAAAGAAAAACTTATTCTGGATACAAGAAAGGAACTCAGAAGTGAATTGGATAGAGAACCCGATGACATAGAAATAGCAAAAGCAGCACAGTTGTCTCTAAACGAATATGCAAAAGTAATAAACTATATAGAAAATTCCAACATGGCCTCATTTGAAAACGCCGTAAACAATGGAATAAGTCCAATGGAAAGAGGCTCCGATGAATACAATCCTCAAAGAGTTCTTGAAAAAAAAGAAATGGAAAAAATTCTAGCTCAAGAAATTGGAAAACTAAGCAAAAGAAAACAGCAGATTATAGCCCTATATTATAAGGAAGAATTAAATTTAAAAGAAATAGGAGAGGTACTGGACATATCAGAATCCAGAGTTTCTCAAATAATGAAAGAAGTAAACGAAGAACTTAGAGTAAATATAGAATCAGTAATTAGATAGAGGTGAAGAAATGGATAGTGGAATAAAAATATTAGGAAGTTCAATGCAGTACCTTAAAGAAAAACTAGATACAGCATCCAACAATGTATCAAATCTAGATACACCGGGATATAAAAAAGACACTGTAATTGGAAGATCCTTCGGTACAGTTCTCTCCGATGCCTTAGAATCTAGAATCACTAAAGGATACAACCTAGGACAGTTTTACAACAAACCGGGAGTATATGTGGACGAAGTCTTCACTGACTTTATACAGGGAGCTATGGAGCAGACTGAAGATCCCTGGGATGTAGCTATACAGGGAGATGGATTCTTTACTATAGATACTGACATTGGACCACTTTACAAAAGAAGCATGTCCATGAGAAAGGATTTAGCAGGATTTTTAGTTACAGATACTGGAGATAGAGTAGTTGGACAAAACGGACAGATATTCATAGGAGACAACGAATTTCATATAGAACAAAACGGTTCAATTAGGATAGACGGACAGGTAGTAGATATCCTTAATGTAGTAGACTTTGGCAACAGAGAAGGAATGCAGAAAGCTGAAAACGGAGCATTCACCGGCGGAGGTGGGATGGTTCAAGCTACAGGAGCTGTAATGCAGGGATTTTTAGAATCCTCCAACGTAGAACTATCTGAAGAAATGACGAACCTTATAGAAATATCAAACAAATTTACAACAAATCAAAAACTGATACAGATGCTTGATGGTGTTAATCAAATATCATCAAATAGATTAGGAAAGGTATAGGTGAGATAGATGATACAGGGATTTTATACAGCTAAAACAGCATTAACCTTT
>JAABRS010000184.1 GCA_011390775.1 Clostridia bacterium
AAAAAGATTTATTTAAAAAAATAATTCCTTTTCTAAAAGACGATGTAATACTATCTACTAATACTTCGGGTATTTCAATAACAAAAATTGCAGAAGGTATGCCTGAAAATTATGAGAAAAATTTCTTGGGTACACATTTCTTTAATCCACCTAGATTTATGAGATTACTTGAATTAATACCAGGAGAAAAAACAGATAAAGATTTATTTGATTTCATGAAAGTTTTTAGCCAAAAAACCCTAGGAAAAGGTGTTGTAGTAGCAAAAGATACTCCTAATTTCATCGGAAACAGAATCGGAAGTTATGCTATGACTACAGTTATTAAACTAATGGAAAAATATGAGTTAACCGTTGAAGAGATAGATCAGTTGACCGGAAAAATAATGGGGAGACCTAAAACAGCAACCTTCAAAACAATTGATATGGTAGGGCTTGATATATTTTATCATGTTAATAACAACCTTATGGAAAATTGTAGCAACAAAAAAGAAAAAGAAATGTTTGAATTCCCTGAATTTGTGGTTGAAATGTATAAAAATGGTCAATTAGGTAATAAAACAAAACAAGGTTTTTATAAAAAAGTAAAAGATAAGAATGGAAGATCAATTTTAGCTTGGGATTATAAAAATAAGGAGTACACAAAACTTAGAAAGAACAATTTGGAGATAGTTGAAGAAGCTAAAAAAGAGAAATCATTTAAGGATAAAATTTCTAAACTAATATATTCAGATTATGAAGAGAGTAAGTGTGCTTGGGATATAATTAAAAAAACATTACTTTACAGTGCTCATAAAATACCTGAGATAACAGAAGATTATGAAGAAATAGATAAAGCAATGAAATGGGGATACAATTGGGAGTATGGACCTTTTGAAGTGTGGGATATGATAGGTTTAGAAAAATCTATAGCTAGAATGAAATCAGAAGGAGAAGAAATTCCTGAATGGATTGAAAATATGATGAATAATAGTAAGAAAAGCTTTTATCATGAAAATCATTATGTAAATGAATTCAACAAAAAATATAATTTAATTAAGGAATATAAAGATGCAAATATGCTTGATATGGGAGATGGAGTTGTTTGTGTAGAGTTAAATTCTAAAGGGAACTCTATTACAATTCCATTTATAGAATCTTTTCAGGAGATATTAGAAGAGGTAGAAAATGACCCTAACTATAAAGGTATAGTATTTGCTAATAATGCTAAAAATTTCTGTACCGGAGCAGATTTATTAACTTTTAAGAAAATAATAGAAGATGATACTTGGGACGGTGTACAAGTAGCATTAGACTTTTTCCACGATATGAGTATGAAATTAAAATATTCTAAAAAACCAGTCGTAGCAGCTGTCCATGGCATGGTATTAGGCGGTGGCTTGGAGTTTTCTATGCACTGCTCTAAAGTAGTGGCTCATGCTGAAACTTATATGGGTTTGGTAGAAGTAGGAGTAGGAATAATACCTGGTGGTGGAGGTATTAAAGAATATTTACAAAGAATGATGGAGAAAATTGAAGGATTTGAAATATCAGATACTAACCCTGTAACAAGAAAAGTTTTAGAAACAATTTTTGGTGCGAAGGTATCTAGAAGTGCATTTGATGCTAAAAACTTAGGATTTTTAAGAGAAAATGACAAAATAATTATGAATATAGATGATGTAAATATGGAAGCTAAAAAAGAAGTGATTAGAATGAATGAAGATGGATTTAGACAGAATATTAAAAGAAAAATAAAAGTTGGCGGAGTAAGTGGAAAAGCTACAATGGACTATATAATTGAAACTATGAAAGATGGAAAAATGATAAGTGAATATGATAGTTTAATAGGAAAAGAATTATCATATGCTGTTACAGGAGGAAATGTTCCAAAAGGTACATTTTTATCAGAAGAAGAATTGTTGGATTTAGAATCTGAAGTAGTCTCAAAATTAATTAAGAATAAAAAGACACAAGATAGAATAGATCATATGGTAAGTACTGGAAAGCCATTGAGAAATTAGGAGGTAAAAAATGAGAGAAGTATATATAGTAGCCCTTGGAAGATCAGCTATCGGGAAAGCACCAAGAGGAAAACTTAAAAACTCAAGACCGGAAGATATAGGAGCTCAAGTTTTAAAAGGAGTATTAGCAAAAGTTCCAGAACTTGACCTTAAAGAAATTGATGATGTAATTATGGGTTGTGCATTTCCTGAAGCAGAACAAGGGATGAATATTGCAAAAATAATAGCAGCTAGAGCAGGATTGCCAGCTGAAGTACCAGCACAAACTGTAAATAGATTTTGTTCTTCAGGTCTTCAAAGTATAGCAACAGGAGCGAATAGTATAATAGCTGGACAAAGTGAAGTTGTTGTAGCTGGTGGTGTAGAATTAATGAGTGTTATACCTATGGGTGGTAATATTTTATATCCTAATCCAACTATAATGGAAAAAGAACCTAAAGAATACACTACAATGGGAATAACAGCTGAAAATGTTGCCGAGAAATATAATATTACAAGAGAAGAACAAGATAGATTTTCTTGTGAAAGTCATATAAAAGCTTTAGATGCAAGAAGCAAAGGCAAATTTGCAGAAGAAATTATACCAGTAGAAGCAGTAGTAACTAAGGAAGATGAAAAAGGTTATGTAAAAATGGGAACAACTTTGTTTGATACGGATGAAGGAATTAGAGAAGGAATATCTTTTGAAGGATTATCTAGATTAAGAACTGTATTTAAGGCTAATGGAACAGTTACGGCTGGAAATTCATCTCAAACTAGTGATGGTGCAGCTGTGGTTGTACTTATGTCTAAAGATAAGGTTGATGAACTTGGAATAAAACCTATAGCTAGATTTATTAGTTATTCAGTTGCAGGAGTACCAGCAGAACTAATGGGTATTGGACCGATGAAAGCTATACCAAAGGTTCTTGAAATATCTGGTTACAGCCTTGAGAATATTGATTTAATAGAATTAAATGAAGCATTTGCTTCCCAGTCCTTGGCATGTATTAAGGAGTTAGGATTGGATAGTAACATTGTAAATGTAAATGGCGGAGCAATTGCCTTAGGGCATCCCTTGGGTTGCACAGGGTCATTCCTTACAGTAAAATTAATACACGAGTTGAAAAGAAGGAACAAAAAGAATGGATTAGTTAGCATGTGTATTGGTGGAGGAATGGGAGCAGCAGGTATTTTTGAAATTTTATAAAGGTATAACACATATATATGGTTACCTCTTAATTTTAAATTGAGAGGTAATCTTTTACGATATTTATATGTTGTTAAGTGAATTTAATTTTAAAAGAAATAAAATTTGTAAAAAATTCATGTAAATAGATATAAAACGACTATAGTAGTGTTACATACAAAATCATATTTTGCTGGTGTAGCAATAGTCGGATTATATAATATCCTTAAGGATGACGAAGAATAGTTAAATATAAGCTCGAAAACTGATTAAGCATAAAATATACCCTTCAGCAATAATGGCTGAAGGGTCTTTTGATTCAGTTAATACAATTATTTATCTAGGGGATCTACTTT
>JAABRS010000185.1 GCA_011390775.1 Clostridia bacterium
TTTTAGGAAGAACTGAATATACCGTACTATACTCCGATCTAAGCACTCAAGAAGCTGGAGAAATAAAGACCTTGTTGGATGAAATGGGAGTTAAATCCACTGTAGAGAACAACTCCACTATATTAGTAGATCAAAGAAATGAAGAAGATATTAGAATGCAGCTGTCACTAGAAGGATACCCGAAATCAGGAATAAATTACGATTTATATATGGAAAGCATAAACTTTACTACCTCAAGTCAGGATAAAAAAGTTATGCTTCTTTATCAATTACAGGATAGATTAAGCAATACTATATCAAGCCTGCAGGGAATACAAAACGCTATAGTAACAATAAGCATGGAAGACGATACAGTTTTTAAATTTAATTCTGAAGAAAATCCTGTAAGTGCAAATGTAGTACTTGAATTGGAAAATAATTTTAAACCTGATGAAGAAAAAACTGAAGCTATAAAAAGACTTATGGTTACAAGCATAAACGGTTTATCTGAAGAAAATGTAGCAATAATAGATTCTAATTTGAATAACTTACTACCATCCTCAGGAAACAGTGGCAATAATTATTCCGATGCAAGTAATTTACTAAGTATGGAAAATGAAGTTGAAAACAGTATAGCCGAAAAAGTTCTTTTCTTATTTGAACCGGTATTTGGAAAAGAAAACATAAACGTTGCTGTAAATGCAAAAGTAGATTTAGATAAAACATTTACTGAAGTTATTGAATACTCTCCTGTAGTAGATGATGAAGGAATCCCATACATAATAGATGAATTAACGGAAAAAATTTCAGACACCTCACAAAATACAGGAGATGCTGCTGAAAACTATATGATAGATAGCGAAAGCCTAAACGAGAGAATGCAGACAGTAGTAAATTATAGAGTAAATGAATTGAAGCAAACCATAGATGAGGCCCAGGGAGGCATAGATGATATAAGCGTTTCAGTTCTAATCAACGATACAGCATCAACAGATGAAAGTGTACTTGAAGATGTTAAACAAATAGCAGCTGCGGCAGTAGGCATAGAACTGGATAAAATCACTGTAGGATACATGAACTTCGCAGCAAGTGAAGCTCAAAGAGCAGAACTTCAGGCGGCATTAACTCAACAAGGTGGCTTTCAACTACCTGTAGCAGAAGAAACTTTAATAGTAATAGTCGGATTTATATTAACTTTTATACTTTCAATACTTATGCTTAGACAATTCAGAATGAAACCCCAGGTAGTTCAACAGACTGTACAAAATCAAGAAAAAGAAACAACCACTGATGAGGAACTTGAAAATTTAAAATCTAAAAAAGAAGCAGTAATGGAAAAATTAAATAAAAGCAAAGAAGAAGAAAAAGTAATAAAAGAAATCGAAACAATAATAGAGGCAAACCCGGATAGTATAGCCAATATTATAAGCTCATGGCTTAAGGAAGAAAATTAAAGGAGGAAAAAATGGAGATTAGCTTATCAGGAAAAGAAAAAGCTGCAGCACTTTTGTTATCAATAGATAAAAAATCAGCAGCAACTGTATTAAAAAAATTAAATGATACAGATGTAGAAAAAATAACCTATCAAATAGCGAACTTTAAATCCATTCCCTCTGATGCTAGAAATGAAATATTGAATGAATTCTACGAAATGTGTCTTGCAGAAGGATATATAGCCGGAGGAGGAATACAATATGCCAAGGACGTACTTACAGAAGCCTTAGGAGCTCAAAGAAGTATTCAAATTATTAACAAGATGTCCAAGCTAAATTACAAAAAGCCCTTTAAATTTTTAGAACAGATTGATGCATCAGAATTAGTTAATATTATAAAAGTAGAGAGAAACCAAACCATAGCACTTATAATATCTTACATGGAATCAGAACAAGCATCTAAGATTTTAAGCGGATTAGAAGAAGAAAGACAAACAGAGATTGTAAAAAGAATAGCTAAAATGAGTAAGATTTCCCCGGAAATAATCAGTCAAATAGAAGAAAAAATAAAATCTAGATTAAACGATGTAGTAGGGGCCGAAACAAGAAGAGATGAAGAAGCAGGAATAAATATTGTTGCGGATATACTTTCCTCAATTGATAGAAAATCAGAGGTACGAATATTCGAAGAAATTGAGAAATACAGCCCTGAAATGGCTGAAGAAATTAAGAAGAAAATGTTTGTGTTTGAAGATATTACAGACATTGATAATAAAACCTTGCAAAAAATTGTTGCGAAATTATCAAACAAAGATGTTGCCCTTGCTCTTAAATCTACAGCAGAATCCGTTAAAAGACATTTTCTTTCAAATATGTCAAAAAGAGCAAAAGAAATTGTACAGCAGGAAATGGATATGCTTGGCAAGGTAAGATTAAGCGAAGTTCTTGAATCACAGCAGAGAATAGTAGCAGTAATACTTGAAATGGAAGCAAAAGAAGAAATTATAATCTCCAAAAAAGACAATGATATGTTAGTAGAATAAAGGGATATTGAATATGAAAAAGAAAGATAAAACTAAAGACAAAAATAAAAAGAAAATCGAAACCATAGACAAAATCATATTTTCAGGATTTGCTTTAATAATTGTGGTATTCGTACTTATTGCACTGTTTGCTATGAATGTCTTCAATCTTAAAACTGCAGTGGTAGAAAGAGTAACTCAGCAGCTTATTGAAAATCAAGAAAATGCAGCAGAGGCATATGTTGGAGAAGACATGATCAGACAGTACGAAGAAATGATTGGCAGAGAATTTTTAAGAATCAATAAAGAACAGGAAGATCTTAGCACAAGAGAAGAAACCCTTAATCAAAGGGAAGCAGCTTTAATTACAGAAGAAGAAATTATTGCACAAAATAAGTTAGAAGTCGAAAAGCTACTAACCAATATAAATGGAGAATATCAGGATATAGAAGAGTTAAGTAAAGTAGTGGAAAATATGTCTCCAGAAAATGCTGCAGTAATGCTTACAGAAATAGATGATTTAAAGCTTGTTAGAAATGTAGTATTCAATATAGATGAAGAAGATGGAGCAGCAATCTTAGAAAATCTGGAGCCATCCTTAGCAGCAAAAATAGTAATGGAAAGATTCAACAGCAGAGAAGAATTAGAAGAGCTATTAGAAGAAGGTGAAGGAGAAGTAACACAAACGGACAGTGAAGTAACTGAAGAAAGTGATACTGAAGTAATAGAAGAAACTCAAGAAAACCAGGAAGGAGGGGAAGTTATATCTGGTGGAGGATCTTCAGAATAAAATATAAAATTTCATAAAGGAGGTGAGACAATGATAGAAAGAGCAGTTAATTTAAAAGCCGACAGTATAGATAGGTCAAACCTTAACAAAACAAAAAACAAAGAAAAAAAACCTGATTCAAAAGACTCCTTCCAAAAAGCCTTAGAAAAAGAAGATAAGAACCTTGAAACAAAACAGGAAGATCTTAACAAAAAATTAGACAAAAAGGAAAAGAAAGAGTCTGAAAAATCCGTAAAAGAAGAAAAACCGGAAAATCAGGAAGACAAAAAGGAAAAGAAGGAAGATGTAGTTGAAATAG
>JAABRS010000186.1 GCA_011390775.1 Clostridia bacterium
GTAAGCACTGAATATGCAGCATCAACAGATACAGCACAAACTTATTTAAATAGTCAATCAGCTGGATCAGGTCCATATATTATGGAAAGCTTTACTCCAGATGATAGATTAGTACTAGTGAAAAACGAAAATTACTGGGCGGAAAAACCATATTACGATAGAATTATTATTCAAGATATGCCGGATGCAAACTCTCAGTTGATATCTGTACAGCAGGGAGATATAGATATAGCATTTAATTTAAGTTCAGACCAAATTCAAAGCCTATCTTCAGAAAATGTAAATGTAATATCCAGTTCAACTATGACTATGGGATTTTTACTAATGCACAATGATCCTGAAATAGGAGAAGAAGTTTCTGATCCAAACGTACAAAAAGCTATTAGATATGCTGTTGACTACGAAGGATTACATTCTATTATAGGTGAAGGAACAGTTACACCGGTCTCTTTTATTCAATACGGATTTTTAGGAGCTCTAGATCCATTGGACCCAGCTTCTATTAGAGATTTAGATAAAGCGAAAGATTTTCTTTCCCAATCTCCATACCCAGATGGATTTGAAATTGATTTTCCTGTAAGTGACTTGGCACCAGAAGGTATTCCACTAACACTTATTGCAGAAAAAGTAAAATCAGATCTTCAAGAAATTGGAATAGATATCAACATAGTCCCTAGAGAATGGGGCGGCGGTTATGGTGATGAGTATAGAGATGGTACTCTAGGATTTACTGTAATGTATTGGGGTCCTGACTACTACGACCCAAACAACCAGTTATCATTTTTACCTGGTCAGTTTGTAGGTCTTAGAGCTGGATGGACTGAAGAAATGAATCCTGACTTAGCAGCTATGCACGGAGAAATAATAGGAGAAACTGATCTTGACGAAAGAGCTAGATTATTAGAAGAAGTACAGGAACTAACAGCAGAAGATTCTCCATTTGTAGTTTATGCTCAATATCCAAAATATATAGTATCAACAAAAGACGTTGAAAATATAGAATATTCAAATGTTTACAGATTAGACTTAACTGCTTTAGAAGAATAAAATCAATGACAAAAAGGAGAGAATAATCTTCTCTCCTTTTTATAAAAAATATTAGTTAAAATCAAAAGTTAGGAGAGCTAAAATTGGATTTTTTAAGATTTGTTATTAAAAGATTATTATATACAATTATGCTTTTGATTGGTGTAGCAACTTGTGTATTCATATTATCAAAGATGGTACCTGGAGATGGTGTTTCGGCTTATTTAAGTCCTAGAAGTTTAGCTAATGAAGAAATAGTCGAAGCATTCAAAGTACGGTGGGGTTTAGATAAACCTTTGATAGTTCAGTACGGCTTATATATGAAAAACCTTCTACTTGGTGATTTAGGAGTATCTATAAGAACAAGCAATCCTGTAGTTCAGGAGTTAATAACTAAATTTCCGGCTACCATTGAATTAGCAACTATGTCAATCTTATTAGCTACTTTTTTTGGAGTTATTTTTGGGATAATATCAGCTACTAAAAGAAATTCTCTTGCTGACCAATCACTCAGAGCAGTATCAGTAACAGGAGTATCTATACCTAGTTTTTGGTTTGCAATTTTAGTCCTTTATGTTTTTTATTATAAATTAGGCTGGGCAGTTGGTACTGGTAGATTATCTATTGGAATTACGCCACCTACAAAAATTACAGGTCTTTATGTTTTAGATGGATTACTTACTGGAAATTATGAAGCAATGCTGGATAGTTTAGCTCATCTTATACTTCCATCTATTGTCCTCGCATCTTTTACTATGGGATTAATCACGAGGACAGCAAGAGCTAGTTTATTAGAGACGTTATCCACAGACTACATAAGAACAGCTAAAGCAAAAGGTCTTCCTAGAGCTCCTCTAATGTATAGACATGCTATGGGAAATGCAGCTATTCCAGTCTTGACAGTTATTGGTGTAGGATTTGGGAATTTATTAGGAGGAATGGTATTAGTAGAAACTATTTTCGCTTGGCCAGGAATCGGTCAACTTGCATATCAGTCAGTGAAGGGTCTTGATTTTCCTATGATTATAGGAGTGTCAATTCTTATAGCTGCAAACTATGCAATAATTAATATACTGATAGACATACTTTATGGAGTCATTGATCCGAGAGTGAGGTATAACAAATGAAAAAGTTTCTAAAAATGTATAGGACAAATACTTTTTTTGCAGTAGGAATTACTATTTGTTTTATTTGGATAATGATTGCTATATTTGCAAATCAAATAGCACCATACGACCCATTAACCCAAAATGTATTAAATAGATTAGAACCTCCCAGCAGTACCCATTGGTTTGGAACTGATAGGTTGGGAAGAGATATTTTAAGTAGAGTACTAGTAGGAGCAAAATTAAGTGTTTCAGCGGGACTGATCACAGTAACCTTAGCAGCTACAATAGGAAGCATTTACGGAGGTATAGCAGGTTATGTTGGAGGAGTTGCTGATGATATTATGATGCGTTTAGCAGAAATGGTTTTAGCTTTTCCTGCCCTCATATTAGCAATGGTTATTGGAGTAGTATTAGGGCCAAGTCTCTACAACACTTTATTGGCACTAGTTATAGTTGCCTGGCCAACCTATGCCAGAGTTATGAGAAGTGTAGTTATATCAATAAAAGAAAATGACTATATAGAGGCATCTCGAGCATTGGGAGCCTCAAATATTAGAATATTAGTTAAAGAAATCTTGCCTAATACGATTGGTGCTGTAATAGTACTTGCAACTCTTGATATAGGAAATCAGATATTATTTTTTTCAACTCTTAGTTTTTTAGGTCTTGGAACACCTCCTCCTACACCAGAATGGGGAGCTATGGTTTCCGATGGTATGGATAATTTTATGCAGTGGTGGATTTGTACTTTTCCGGGACTAGCTATTTTAACTATGGCTATAGGTGCAAACTTTATAGGTGATGGTATTAGAGATTTGCTGGATCCAAAATTAAGAAAAGAATTTTAGTGAGGTAAAAAAGTGATAGAAAATAAATATGTTAAACCCCAAAAAAGTTTTTCAAAAGCAGATTTAACAACATTATTCGATAAAACGAATACAACAAATCAAAAAGTAGAATTTGGATATGCAGTTTTTAAACCGGGAGCTAGAATACCTGAAAAAGGTTATACTTCCCATGAAAAAGATGAATATTCATTTATAATAAAAGGTAAATCAAAAATAGTAATAGATGAGAAAACATATGAAGTATCAAAGAATTCAGCTGGATTTATACCGGCAGGAGAATCACATTATTCTTACAATGATTCAGAAGAAGAATGTGAATTAATATGGATGTTGGTAGAAAAATAATCTATTTCTTAAAAAAACCGCTCATACAAGGGCGGTTTTTTAGTACAAAAACATAATAATATATTAATTGATGAAAAGAAATTCAGTTGGTATAATATGATAGTATGAAGATAAAACTCTTATTTATTAAACCCGAGGAGGCTTAATGAAGAAAAGAAGAGATTGGGAAAAAATAATACGAAATATACTATT
>JAABRS010000187.1 GCA_011390775.1 Clostridia bacterium
AATGCTTTATAAAAATCATAAAAAAGAAATATATGGTGGAGAAAAAAATACGACAAATAATAAAATGGAAATGAAGGCAATTATAGAAGCTTTAAAGCTTTTGAAAACATATTCCATACCTGTTGAAATATATAGTGATTCAGCATATATTGTGAACTGTATAAATCAAAAGTGGTATCAAAAATGGGTTGAAAATGGATGGAAAACAGCAAGTAAAAAGCCAGTAAAAAACAAAGAGCTGTGGATGGAAATTATCGATTATATAAATAAGGTCGAAAATATTACATTCCACAAAGTACCTGGACATTCTGGCGTTGAACTCAATGAAAGAGCAGATGAATTAGCCAATAAAGGCATCGATAGTATCAGATAATATTTTTTTAGCATCTAAATATCCCTGCTGCATATTCTTTGATATTTTTTTATTATCAAATTCTAATGTTCCTCCCAATGAATTTTCAGGACTTATATCTATAATATCAACATTTTTATATTTTGAATAATCGAAAATATCAGGTCTTAATCTAACTGATATTATTTTTTTATAGCCCTTTTTTACCAACATATTTATGGGTAAATTATTAAAGAATCCTCCATCCAAATAATAATCTCCGTCTATTTTTTCTGCTTTAAATATTGGCAGGTATGAAGAAGCTAGTATATACTTATGCAGGCTCCCTTTTGAGATATCTTCGATAAACATCTCCGCTAATTTTCTTTTGCTCAAATTATACGTAACCAAACCTAAATCTATATTTCTGCTTCTAACAGCATTTTCATCAATATTTTCTTTAATCATTTTTTTCATAGGAGTTATATCTAACCCATCTTTGTTGTTGATAAAAAATTCTTCAAATTTATCCATATCCTTTATTATATCAGAGTTAAATTCTTTTGGGATTTCCTTTCTCTCTGCATTTTTTTCTACTATTTTGTCAAGAGATAATTCCATCCATATTTTTTCTGCAAAATCAATATCTCCCATAGCAAAAGCAGCTGCATTTATAGCTCCAACGGATGTTCCAACAATTCCGTCAATCTTAATGCTTTTTTCCTCTATATATTTCCATACGCCTATTTGATAGGCCCCTTTGGCTCCGCCGCCCTCAAATACTAATCCTAACATAAACTATCTCCATCTATTTTGTGTTATAAATTTCTACTGAATTTGATATAACATTTTTCACAAGATTATCTACCTCTAAATTTTCTTCATCCTGGACAATTTTATCTAAAGTAGGTCTCGTAACCGGATTTTCCGGAGAAAATATAGAACAGCAATCATCAAAAGGTTTTATTGATGTTTCGTAAGTATCAATATCTCTTGCAATCTCTATAATATCTGTCTTATCGCTCCCTATTAAAGGTCTCAATATAGGTATATCCACACTATTTTCAATAACTTTAAGTGATTTAATGGTTTGACTTGCAACCTGACCCAGACTCTCTCCTGTTATTAGACAGTCGTAATCATCTCTTTCGGCAATTTCTTCAGCTATTTTCATCATAAACCTTCTTGCAATAATTGTAGTATTTTTTTCCTGACATTTCTCTTTAATATTTCTGTATATTTCCAAGATATTTACAAAATAAACCTTCATCGGTCCAGTATATACTGATAAAATATCACTTAATTCCTTAATTTTTTCATTTGATCTTATGCTGGTATAAGGATAGGAATGAAAAGATATACAATCTACTTTAACTCCTCTTTTACCCATTTGATAACAGGATACTGGACTATCTATACCACCTGATAACAGTACCAAACCTTTACCGTTTGTTCCTACAGGTAATCCACCTCCTCCGCTGTATTTTTTTGAATAGATGTAGGTTTTACTTCTAATATCAACATAAACTATAAGATCTGGATTATGAACATCAACTTTAATATCTTCTACATTTTTTAAAACTTCTCCCCCTAAAATATTGTTCAATTCCATTGACTTTACAGGGAAAGTTTTATCTGCTCTTTTAGCTTGAATTTTAAAAGTTTGAATATTTTCATTTTTTTTCTTGAATTTAACATATTTAACTACTTTATCTTTTATCTCATCAATTTCGCTTTCGATCTTCACACAGGGAGATACTACTACAATACCAAAAACTTTACTTATTTTTTTTACCATTCTGTCAATATCTTTATCAATATCTAAAAAAACCTTACCTCTATCCCTATATATATTTAAATTTTTATCATCAATTACTCTTCTAAGAGATTGGTTAAGTTTGTTTTCAAAATATCCTCTATTTCTACCTTTTAATACAATTTCTCCTAAACTCATACTTATATTATTATACATATTAACTCCTTACCATTTTTCTGATTTCTTTTACGTACTTGCTTATCTTCTCGACTACAAACTCTGCATCTTCTTCTTTACTGTATCTTCCAAAACTTATTCTTATAGTTCCTTCTACATAATCATGGGGTATTTTTATTGCATCATAGGTTGTACTAATGCTCTTTTTCTTTGATGAACAGGCAGAACCGGAAGATATATATATTTGATCCATTTCTAAAAAGTGTATCAAAACTTCACTTTTAATATCCTTAATTGATAAGCTTATGATATAGGGAGATGTATTCATTTCCTTTCCATTAAAGATTATTTCATCAATATTTTGACTCAATAACTTTCTATATCTTTTGTTAATTTTTTTAATTTTTTCATAATTTTTGTTCAAATCTCTTTGAGCTATTCCACAGGTTTTTCCAAATGCAGCTATAGAAGGTACATCTTCTGTTCCGGATCTTAGATTATTCTGCTGTCCTCCCCCGTATATTAAAGGAAAAAAATTATGTGGTTCCCTTATATATAATCCTCCCAGTCCTTTAGGTCCGTGGATTTTATGAGATGAAAAAGACATTGTATCAATATTTAATCTATTAACATCAATATCTAATTTTCCAAATCCTTGGACACCATCTACATGTATTAATATATTCTCATCTATTTCTTTTATTTCTTTAGATATATTTTGGACATCTTGAACAACACCAATTTCACTGTTTACGAAAGGAATAGTTACTAACCCGGTATTTTTGTCTATTTTGTTTAATAAATCTTCTAGATTTATACTTCCATCAATATTAATGTCGTAGTATTCAATGTCTATGTTTTCTTTGCTTTTTAAGAAATCACAGTATTTTAAAATTGATGAGTGTTCTAAATTACTAGTTAATATTTTCTTCTTCTTATTCTTAAATCTCTTTACCTGCCAAACTCCTGTATTATTTCCCTCAGTACCTCCTGATGTAATAATAATATTAGAAATTTTTGCATTAATTAGATTACCTACTTCTGTTATATTTTTTTTATATATTTTTTCAGCATCTAAACCCATTTTATGCAGTGAGGAAGGATTACCGTATTTTTCATTGTATATTTCAAAAATACAATCTTGGGATTCTTTATCTAATGGGGTAGTTGCAGCATTGTCAAGATATATAGACATTTTTGTTCAACTCCTCTTTGTGAAAATTATAATTAA
>JAABRS010000188.1 GCA_011390775.1 Clostridia bacterium
TTTGTTTCATTCCTCCTGAAAATTGGTGAGGAAATTCCTTACCTCTTTGAGGAGGAAGACCTACCATTGTTAGCATTTCATGAGTCTTTTTAATAGCTTCTTTATAACCACCAGGTTCATGATACTCAATAACTTCCGCAATCTGATCTTCTATTGTCATTACAGGATTTAAGGATGTCATAGGATCTTGGAATATCATAGAAACTTCATTACCTCTAATCTTTTCCATATCCTTGTCTTTTAAAGATCTTATATTTCTACTGTCAAGTTCAATTTTTCCGCTTACTATTATTCCTGGGGGTGATTGTATCAAATCTAGAATGGATAGACCGGCAGTAGTCTTACCTGCTCCGGTTTCTCCAACGAGACCGTGAGTTTTACCTTTTTCAATTTCTATATCTAAACCGTTTAAAGCTTTAACCACTCCATCATCAGTTCTATATTCAACTTTTAAATCTTTTATATCTAATATAAGTTCATTTTTTTTATTCATAAGTCCACCTTTACTTTAATCTCGGGTCTAAAGCATCTCTTAGGCCATCACCTAAAAGATTCAAAGACAAGATAGTTATCATTATAGCTAATCCAGGGAATAAAGTCATATAACTATAATCTCTGATATATGTTCTAGCACTAGCCAACATAGCTCCCCATTCAGGAGTAGGCGCTGAAACTCCAAGACCAAGAAAACTAAGTCCAGCTATTGTTAATATAATAGTTGCTACATTAAGAGTAGTATGAACTATTACAGGTGCTAAACTATTAGGGATTACGTGTTGACTTAATATTCTGAAGTTATTTGCTCCGATTGCCTCAGCTGCTTCTACAAATTCTACATCTCTAACAGTCATAACTGAGCTACGAACTATCCTGGCAAATCTGGGAACACTGGATATAGACAAGGCTATCATAAGATTTACTGTACTTGTACCGAGGGCAGCGACAATTGTTATAGCAAATAAGGTTCCGGGAATTGCAAGAAAAATATCCATAACTCTCATAATCAAATTGTCTATCCGACCTCCGAAAAATCCAGATATAGCTCCTAATATACCTCCCGCAATGAGAGCAATAAGAACTGTGGTAAATCCAATGGATAGTGAAGTTCTAGAACCGTAGATTATCCTTGCCAAGATATCTCGACCTAGTTCATCCGTTCCGAAAGGATGTTCTAATGAAGGGTACTGTAATCTATTGCTTATATTTTGATTAATAATATCGTTATCATAATCATATATAAAACCGGAAAGTATCGAAAGAACTATAATTGTACTTATGATAATCAATCCTAATACGGCAGTTTTGTTCTTTTTCAATCTAAACCATATATCTTTTACCTGACTTTGCTTTTTATATTTCTTTTTAATTTCTAAAGCATCAGCAGGCTTTTTATTATTATTCATTATGTCCTCCTTTAAGAATATTGGCTTCTAATTCGTGGGTCAATAAATGCATAAATAATATCAACTATTAAGTTTACTATAGAAAAGGCTATTGTAAATACAACAATACATCCCAAAACCATTGGTATGTCTCGTCCTTGTATCGACTGTATCATCAATCTACCAATTCCAGGTAGTCCATATACTGTTTCTGTAAGAACAGAACCACCTAATAAGGTACCGATTTGCAGTCCAGCAACTGTTATTGTTGGTATTAAAGCATTTCTAAGAGCATGTTTTCGTATTACTGTATTGTATGGAACTCCCTTGCTTCTAGCTGTTCTTATATAATCTTGGCGAATAACCTCAAGCATTGAAGAGCGTGTAACTCTAGCTATGGCAGCCATACTTAAAAACCCTAATGTAACTCCAGGCAAAACGAAAGATTTCCAAGTCTCAGCTCCAGAGACGGGAAACCAACCTAATTTAAGAGAAAAGAATAATAATAACATAAGTCCGAGCCAAAAGACAGGTATAGAAACACCTATTAAGGCTACAAACATACTAAAACCATCAATCCAAGTATTTTGTTTAACAGCAGCGACAATACCTAAAGGAATAGAAAAAACTATTGCAATTAGAATAGCTGTTACTGCTAACTTTGCTGTTGTTGGTAATCTTGCTCCAATTTCTTCTTGAACACCTACTTTAGTTTTATATGATATACCCATATCTCCCTGTAATAGGCCAAAAAAATAATTTTTATATTGAATTAAAACATGATCGTTTAAACCTAATTCTTCTCTTAATTCCTCTACAGCCTCAGGAGTTGCTTGTTCTCCTAAAATTGACTTAGCAGGATCCCCAGGGGCCATATTCATAATTAAATATACAATTAAAGTAACTCCGACTATAACTGGAATGAGAGAAAAAAAACGTTTAGTTATGTATTTCCACATAAGTCCTCCTTATTTGTTAAAAAAAGCTATTTCATCAATCGAGATTGATGAAATAGCATATAAATTACAATTTAACTATTACTTCCAACTCCACTCTTGAACTCTAAAAGTTCCACCGGCACTTATATGTGTATTTTCTAAGTTAGCTTTGTGAGCACTAATTAGATAATTTTGATATAAAGGCATCTGGTAGCAGTTGTCATTTAATAACATTGAAGCTTCTTCAAGTACTAATCTACGTTCTTCTTGATCTACAGTCTTTGAAGCTTTTTCAATTAAAGCATCAAGTTCTGGATTAGCTGTTCTAGTTTTATTAGAAGCATCTATATTTTCAGAATGATATACACCTTTAAGGAAACTAACCATATCATTTGTCGTGTATCCACCAATGAATCCTGTAAAGTTTCCAGCAGCTGTTTCTGATAAGTAAGTTGCTAAGTCCATTGAGCTTAAGGTAGCTTCAATACCAATATCTTTTAAGTTTGCTTGTATAACTTCTCCAGCTCTTCTTTTAGTATCATTTGAACATATAATATCAAGTTCGATTGTAGATGGATCTCCACCCCAAGCGTCCATATATTCTTTTGCTTCTTCTAAATCATAATCATCAAAACCTTCAGAAGAGAATCCTAATAGTCCTTCAGGTGTTTGTCCTTCAGCCGGAACTCCTGCGCCATTTAATGCTACAGTTATAACGTCTGCTCTATTTATAGCACTACTAACTGCTTTTCTTACATTTAAATCATCAAAAGGTTCTTTTTCATTATTTACAGTTAACCAGTTATGAGAAACACTTGGCACTTGTAAAACTGTTACGTTTGGATTCTCTTCGAGACTTGTTAAAGATGTTGAATCCAATTCTATAATATAATCTATTTCACCAGATTCTAGAGCTATAGTACGAGAAGATCCTTCTGGTATAATTCTCCATACAATATTTTTGATTTGTGCAGCACGGTCAGGATCGAAATAATCGTCATGAGCTGTAAATGTAATTTGTTCTCCTCTAGTCCATTCTACGAATTTATAAGCACCTGTTCCGATAGGATTTTCATTAAAATCGTTTCCAGCATCTATCAAAGCTTTTGGCTTTATATAGTTACCATGGTGACTTAGATCATAAAGTAAAGCAG
>JAABRS010000189.1 GCA_011390775.1 Clostridia bacterium
GTTCTTACTATAAGAAATGACAAAAATATTAGAGAATACGATGAAAAAATTGATACCGGTATATCTATGCTCTATTTTGAAGCCTTAGCAGGACAAACTTTAACTAAGGTTAAATGGGTTTTAGACACTCCCGATAAAGATTATAAGGTTCCCGATTCTTATAGGATTGTTGGATACTGCAATATCTAAAATTATAAAAATATAGAGAGCTGATTCCTTAAGGAAAATTCAGCCCTCTTTTTTTATTTAACTATTTTATCTTCCATTTTTTCAATTAATTTCAGTATTCCTTCTTTAACTTTATCAAGGTCCTCCTGTAGTGGAGAGCCTTCAAATTCTACTGCCTCTACAAAATCCCATTTCATTCTATTTCTCTCAAGTATTTCATTTAACTCTTTTTGAGCTCCTCCAGACCATCCGTAAGAACCAAAGCTAAAGGCTGCTTTTCCGGTTACTTTCTTTCTTCCTAATTCTTCTAATGCTACTGCTACTGGTGGAAACATTTTATATTCATAAGTAGGTGCAGCAACTATGATTCCTGCAGATTTAAAAACTGTAGCCATCATTTCGCTTTCACTTTTTAAAGGCATTTCCAATTTATTTACTTTTATACCTTTTTTTTCTAGAACTTTTTCTGCATAATCAACTGCCTTTTTAGTCATTCCGTACATGGAACCCCAGAGTATGGTTACTTCATTTTTCCCAGCTCCATCGGAGTATTTTGAAAATCTTGTATAATCATCTATTATTTTTTGAGGATTTTTTCTGTAAATAGGTCCGTGCCCCGGAGCTATTAATTTAATGTCAAATTCTCCCGTCTTTTTAATAGCTTTCTTAACCTGTGGTGTAAAGGTAGCCATAACATTTGAAAAATATCTTATTCCTTCTTCTTCAAAAAATTCTATTTCTTCTTCTGTTAAATTATCATCGCAGTAGTTCTCATTTATTTTTCCAAAAGAACCGTACATATCGCAGGAAAATAGAGTCTTAGTTTCCTCTTCATAAGTTAACATCGTATCCGGCCAGTGTACATTTGGTACAGGGTGAAAGCTTAGTTTCTTACCTTTACCTAAATCTAATGTATCCCCTTCTTTTACTACCTGTATCTTTTCATCATCTCCGAAAAATGATTTTACCAATTTTGCCGACTTATCTGTACATATAATGGTGAAATCTTTATTTATTTTCTTGAAATCCTCAATCCATCCTGAATGATCAGGCTCCATATGGTTTACTATTAGATAATCTATGTCTTTTGGAGCAATATTTATTTCTTCAAGATTTTTATATAAGGTATCAGGAATTCCGTCCCATCCTATTACTCCGTCTATTATTGCCGTCTTGTCTCCTTTTACTATGTAGGAGTTTAAGGTAACTCCATTTGCAATATCCCACATACCTTCAAAAAGTATATCTTCTACATTCATAGAAAGCATATGTATTCCATCTGCTACTTCTATTTTCTTCAATTTAAATCCTCCCTTAGTGTTTATTATTATTTAGATTTATTCTTTATGCGCTAGAGTATATAAGGTTAATTCTCCCTCTTCGTTAAAAGATTTAATTTTTGGAACAGTACTTGTAAAATGTTCAGAATTTTTGTGTTTTTCTATAGCTTCTTTACTTTCCCATTTCTCTATAAAGGTCAAAACATTTGGATTTTTAATGTCCTGGTATAAATCGTATTCTATACATCCTTCTTCCTTTTGGCTTAGTTCTATTAATTCTTTTGTAAGATTTTTAAATTCTTCTACTTTTCCTTCTTTAACTGTGTTTTTTGATACTATTACAATCATTACAATCTCCTTTAGTTAATATTTTCTAATTAAATCCATTATATCCATTTGGATTTTTAGTGTCAAATAGATTCTATCTAGTTTATGTATGTAACTTTTTCAATGTTTTGTGATATAATGTATAGCAAAGAGAAGGATACTAATAAAGGAGGACTTTTTTATGTCTGAAGAATATAGATTTACAATAGGTAAAGGAGATAATCACGTAGAATTATTATCTAATATGAGTAATAGACACGGTCTGATAGCTGGTGCTACGGGGACTGGAAAAACTATTACTTTGAAAGTGCTAGCGGAACACTTTAGTAAAATAGGTGTGCCTGTGTTTTTATCTGATGTTAAAGGGGACTTGGCCAGTTTAGCTGAATCCGGCAGTATGAATTCTAAAATACAGGAAAGACTTGACGTTATAGGTCTTCCGGATTTCGATCTTCAATCATACCCTGTAAGACTCTGGGATGTTTTTGGAAAAATAGGTCATCCTATACGCACGGATATTTCAGAAATGGGACCGGTTTTACTGTCGAGACTTTTAGATTTAAATGAAATACAATCTAGTATTTTAAATATAGTTTTCCGTATTGCCGACGAAAGAGGATGGCTTCTTATAGATATAAAGGATCTGCGAGCTATGCTTCAATATGTAGGTGACAATGCAAAAGAATTTACTTTAAAATACGGAAATATTTCTACCAGATCTATTGGTGCTATACAAAGATCTCTTCTTTCCTTAGAGGATGAAGGAGGGGATGTGTTTTTCGGAGAACCATCTTTAGAAATTAATGATTTGTTTGCTCAAGATTTAGATGGCAGAGGTATGATAAATGTGCTTGCTTCTGAGGATCTTTTTACTTCTCCTAGAATTTATTCTACCTTCTTACTTTGGTTGTTATCTGAGTTATTTGAAGAGCTACCGGAAGTTGGAGACCCTGATAAACCTAAAATGGTATTTTTCTTTGACGAAGCTCATCTTCTTTTCAAAGATACTCCAAAGGTTCTTCTGGAAAAAATTGAGCTTGTAGTACGTCTTATACGTTCAAAGGGAGTAGGTGTATATTTTGTTACACAAAATCCTATAGATATTCCGGATACAGTATTAGGCCAACTTGGAAATAGAGTTCAGCACGCTTTAAGAGCCTATACTCCAAGAGACCAAAAGGCTGTAAATACAGCTGCTGATACTTTTAGACAAAATCCAAAATTTGAAGTAAAAAAAGTTATTACCCAGCTTAAAACCGGTGAGGCTCTGGTTTCATTTTTAGATGAAGAAGGTAGACCATCAGTAGTAGAGCGGGCCTTAATAGCACCTCCTGAAAGTAAAATAGGAGTTATCACTGAAGAAAAAAGAACTTTAGTAATCAACAACTCTCCTATGTTTTATAAATATAAAGATACAGTTGATAGAGAATCAGCTTTTGAAATAATAGGCAAAAAATACGAAGCAGCGAAGCAGGAATCTATGGCTGAAGAAGAAAGATTAGCTAAAGAAAAAGAAATTAAGGAAAGAGAAAAACAAAGAAAAGCAGAAGAAAAAAGAAAGGCCGCTGAAGAAAGAAATAATCCTTTTTCTCCAACTAAAGTTACAAAATCTTTCATGAGCACTGTTACCAGAACTCTCGGTCGTGAAATAGCCAGAGGTATATTAGGATCAATCAAAAAAAATCTATAACT
>JAABRS010000190.1 GCA_011390775.1 Clostridia bacterium
TTATCTTATCTTTATACATATTATTATCTGCTTCTTTATATATGGCTAATATGGTTTCTTCTTCTTTATTTTTAGTTGAAGCTCCTATAGCTAATGATATTATAACCGATTCCAACTTAATACTTCCTGATTCTTCTTTAATTCTTTCAATAATTTCCTCAGTGTTCTTCTCATCAGTATTAGGAAGAAGTATAACAAATTCATCTCCACCAACCCTACATATTATATCTTCTTTTCTACATGATTTTTTTAGTATTTCTGAAGCGCTTAACAGTAGTTTATCTCCCATCTCATGTCCGTAGGCATCATTTGTAAGTTTAAGGCCATTTATATCCGCTACAACAATAGAAAAAGGTATATTTCTACTAGTATCTAACCTCTTGATTGAGTCCTGCATATATCTTCTGTTATATAAGCTGGTAAGAGGATCATGAAAACTCAAATATTCTATTTTTTTTTGCTTCTCTTTTTTTTCTGTTATGTTCATTGTTGTCCCGCTAATTGATTTAGGTTTTCTATCTTTTGACCATTTTGTGATTTTACCCCGACCATTCACCCATATCCATTTTCCATTTTTATGTTTCATCCTATATTCAACATCATAATATTCTATTTCTTTATTAATTAATTTTCGAACTTCCTTTTCAGTTTTTTCTAAATCATCATTGTTAATAAGGCTTTGCCATAATTTAGTATTCATCGGTAAGATTTCTTCTAGTTTATATCCTAAAATTTCAGCCCATTTTTCATCTATAGTAGCTTCACCTGTTTGTAAATTTCTTTCCCAGGTTCCTACATTAGTACCTTCTATTATATTTTCTAGTCTTTCTTTCATATTAATTATCTTTTGTTCATATTGTTTTTTTTGTGTTATATCTATGAGTGCTCCACTTATAAATTGAGCTTTACCATCTTCACCCCATTTTGTAACTTTTGCCCTTGCATTCACCCATATCCATTTTCCATTTTTATGTTTTTTTCTAAATTCAATATCATAATATTCTATTTCTTTATTAAGTGCTTTTTGATATACTCTTTGAAGTTTTTTTAAATCATCCGTATGTATTAATTTTTCTCTTTTTTCTCTAGTTGCTGGCAATATTTCTTCAAGTTTATACCCTATCATTTCAGCCCATCTTTCATTAATGACTGATTCACCAGTTTTAACATTTATCTCCCAAGTACCTACATTTGTTCCCTTTATTATATTTTCTAATCGCTCTTTTGTTTCTTCAATTTTTAATTCATTTATTTTTTTTGATATATATAGTCCTACCTGTGATGCAAAAAGCTTTAACATTTCATTATCATTTCTGTTTTGATCATTAGAAAAAAGTAAAGTAAAATTACCTATAGTCTTTTCATCTTTTGTTATTCTTACTGTTAAAATACTATCTATTTTAAAAATTTTCTCAATTATTGGTATAACTGCTTTCGGTAATGCATTACCCACTAAAGCTTTTAGAGATTCCACTTTGGTAACAATAGATTCTTCAAACTTTTCATTTCTACCTTCTTCATACTCGAATTTTTTACCTATTATATTGTATCCAATAATATTCATTGCCTTTTCTATGTTTTTTTTATTCCCTTCAAAACCAACAAGAGTAAAATCTTTTCCATTCTCATCAAAAATATTAAACATTACATATTCAGCATCAGAAAAGTCTTTCATCTGTTTAGCAACTTTTTGATAATCTACCTTGTTCTCGTAGTCTTCAATATATTGCCTAGCATATTTATTTAATTTTGACATTTGATTTTCTTTAGATTTAATACTCATACCTGTCTCCTTGTATAATAAATAAATGTTCTAAGGCTAATTATAATAATTAATATTGGTCAAACAGTAAAAAAATTATTTAATCTTACAGAACTTCCTCTATGGCTATATTTGCAATATCCGAATCAAATTGTTTGCCAAAATTATTTCTTATTTCAGCAAATGCTTCTTCTCTTGTAAAAGCTTTTCTATATGGACGATTAGAAGTCATAGCATCAAATGCATCAGCTATGGAAAGTATTCTTGATTCAACAAGGATATTATCCTCTTTTAATCCTAAAGGATATCCTTTGCCATCTATTCTTTCATGATGCTGCACAACAATTTTTGCAATATGATCTAATTCTTTAGAGGTTAACAATGCCTTATAGGCGTACATTGGATGCTCTTTTATTATTTTAAACTCATCTTCAGTAAGTTTTCCTTTTTTATTTATTATTTCCCTTGGTACTAAAGTCTTGCCTATATCATGTACCAGTCCAGAGTAATATATTTGATTAATCTTTTCTTGTGAAAGGCTCATGGCTTCTGCAATTGATTTTGCTATATTTGCAACATTTTGACTATGATTATTTGTATATTCATCATGTATTTCAAGCAAGCTTGTTACTGTAATTATGATATTTTTTAATAAATTTAATTGAAGTTCTTGATATTCTTTTTCTTTTTTTTCGATTTCATAATGAAACCGACTTTTTGTATGGCTAAAATCATTTATATTATTAAGCATAGATTCTACTTGATATTTTTCTATATCTATTTTTTCTGTATCTGCTATTTCCGTATAAAAAGGATTTTCGTGAATTTTCCCCTTGTAAATAATAATTGGATGTACCTCAATAATATTTTTAATCATTTTACTTGAAAATTTATTTTTATTATACCTGCATATGGCTGATACAGGATAATTACCAAATATTTCATCGTTAAGCATATATTCATAATCCATTATCCTTTGAAATCCATCTTCATATTCTAATACCCAGCTTATTTCCCCGGTAATAGCAAATCCACTGTATCCTTCTTCAACTGCTTCAATTGCTAGTTTTTTTAGAAGTTTTATCATTTTTTCAGGGTTAAATTTTCCTTCTTTAGAGTATGCATCGCTTTTTTGTAAAATTGATAATTGTCCCTTTTTTATGACTTTTTCTAGCTCTATTGAAGATTTAAGCTTATTCAAAATCATTTCTTCATTCATGTCTCCAGAAATATAAAAACATTTCTCATTTTTAATTATTCTTGAAGTAATATATGATGCTATTGCATCAACATTAGTTAAGACATCTTTGTCATCATATAATAAAACCATATGATCACCTAATTTAGTAAGTTTCATTTCTTTTAACAATGAATTATATAACATAATTATCTCCTTTTTATATTAAAAAAATAGTCCATAAAAACGAAAATTTTTAAATAAGAATTTTTATTGATTTTTAAAATATTATCTTTTACAAAATTATTTTAGTTCACTTATTTATATCGGCATTTTTTTAAAAAAGTTTATCTTAATACATTATTAAATGCTTTATCAATAAAAATTTATTTAACTATAGATAGGGTGCACTAAATAGGACAAATTTTTACTTAACGTGGTAAAATTAAATCAGGAAGAGATTTTAATTACCTTAAAGTCTCTCTATAATTCACTGTCTA
>JAABRS010000191.1 GCA_011390775.1 Clostridia bacterium
AAGTAATGTCATGATTAGCTTTAATTCCTGGAAATTCTTTAGTTATATTAAGCATTTCAATAATATAATTTTCCACTTTTACCTCTTCTATCTTTATTTTTTAATATTATCTGTATTATATATTAAAATTAATTTTTTTTAAATAAAAAAATGGGAGAAAACTCTCGCCTTCCCCCATCTTGACTTCAATCCATAAGGCTAGGCCAATATGGTGATTTTATTATCTAGTTGTAACTGATACTTTTTGAAGGTCTAACTGCTGAGTTAACTCTTCTGCTGTTGCATATCCTGTTTCAGCTGCAACTTCTATAGTTCTTGTTATATCCATGTTTCCATCTGCTAATTCGCTAAATATTGCATCATATTCTTCTTTAGTAAAGTTTTCAAATCTGTCAAAAGCATCTCCGCCTTCTTCTCCCATGACTTCTGTAGGTAGTCCTACACCGTCATTTGCTGCATTAAAGTAAGTAGTTTGACCTGCATATTGATCAAAATTATCATTGTATATTGATTCTAGTACGCTAACAACTGATGCTGAAAGACCTTTCATAGCTGATGTTACAACTGTTTCACTATCGTATCTTTGGTCAACGTCAACACCTATTACTTTTGCTTGATCTTCAGCTGCTGCTGACATAACACTCTTACCTACAGAACCACCGCAAGCAAATATTACTTCAACACCTTCTTGGTACATTGTTTTAGCTGTTGCTTTGTTTGTATCATTTTCTTCAAAATTTCCAGTATAGTGATATGTTACTTGTACTGAACCATCTTCAAGACCCATGTCCATAGCTGCATATTCTGCACCTTGTAAGTATCCGTAACCAAATGCCTGTACTGCTGGTACTGCCATACCACCCATAAATCCTAGATCAGTCATTCCGTCTTTTACTGCTGCATAACCAGCTAAAAATCCTGATTCTTCTTCAGCATACATTATGCTGGCAACATTATCTTTTGTTTCAAATGTTGAGTAATCAGCTGTATGAGGAGCTCCATCCAATAATATAAACTTTACATCAGGATATTTGGTTTGTGCTTCATATATTGGTACTTCAAATAAGAAACCTGGTGTAACTATTACCTCAGCTCCACCTTGTACTGCTAAGTCTATAGCTGCTAAATATCCTGCATCTGATGCTTCTTCCGGCTTGATATAAGTGTGGGATATATCATTTGCTTCTGCAAATTCTACAACACCTTCCCAAGCTCCCTGGTTAAATGATCTGTCGTCAATGTTTCCTTTGTCAGTTATAAGAGCTATTTCGGAAGTATCATCTCCTGTTTGCTCTCCGGCACATCCTGCTAAACTTCCTACAACTAACATTAGTGCCATTGTTATTACTAAAAATCTTTTCATTATATGACCCCTTTCAATTTTTTAATTCATAAAAGTTTCTTTATTAATTATACTTCTTTTAGTCTCATAATTCAAGAAGTTAAGATTTTACACTTCGTTAATAAAATACAATTCTATAACAAATAGATAATTCTCAATAATCAGTTGCACAAATTGTTTATTATTGTTGTGTTTCTCCCCTTCTCTTTTGCCTTATAAAGTTCTTTATCAGCTAACTCCATTAGATTGGAAAACTTGTTGAACTTAGTAATTTTACCATATGCTCCTCCTACACTGACAGTTAAAAGATGTTTTTTGTCTTTAAATGTATAGTGGATATCTAGATTTTTTACTACTTCTCTTATTTTATTTCCAATTTCTTTGATTTTTATATAGTCGGTATCTCTCAAAACATATACGAATTCTTCTCCACCGTATCTTCCAAATATATATTTATCACTTTCCTGTATTTCATTTATAGTTGATGCTATCTTTTTTAGGCATGCATCCCCCTGCGCATGTCCCCAGCAATCATTGTAATTTTTGAAATGGTCTATATCTATCATTAAAACTCCTATGTTTTCATTTTTGTTGCTTTTATCAGATAGTATTTTTTTCAAATAGCTATTAATGCTTCTTCTGTTTGGTATTCCCGTAAGTTCATCTTCATAAGCTTTATGGAAAAGTGTTTCATTAGTTTTTTTAATTTTTTCTATTTCATTTTTTTGGTATTCTATTTCTTGTTCTAATCTTTTCTTTATTTCCCTGTATTTATTTTTTTCTTTAGTATTTTCAATCTCTATATTGAGTATTTCAAGTTTATTTCCTAAGTTAGATGCCATTATTTCTTTATCAGTATTGGAATGCTTCTTGTTATATTCTAAAGATGATTTATAATCTCCTAAAATTTCATATGTTTCAGAAATCATTTTATATATTTCACAGGATTTTTTCTTTGCATCTATATTTTCTGAAGTATCAAGGGCTTTCTTAAAGTAGTGTAAAGATTCTTCAGGATTACTAATTTCTTTTAATTTTGCAATATTTATATATACATCTATTAGATAGTATTTATTTTCTATATTTTTTAATCTTATTAATGAAGAATTATAAAATTCTTCAGCTTTAGAGTAATCTCCAATGCTAAAGTATAGTTTTCCTATTCTATTTTCGTTTTCTCCAAGACTTACCATATCATTACAGCCAACCAGTATTTTATAGCTTTCTTTTAGAATCTCCAATGATTTTTCAAAAGATTTTTTTGAAAAAAATACTTCACCTATGTTCCCTAAAATAGAGGCATAAATTTTTTCATAATTATTTACTTTAGAAATATCAGCTGCTTTATTATAATATTTAAGTGATTGTTCATATTTCTGTGATTCTCTGTAAACCTCTCCAATATTATTTAAAACACAGCTTAATAGAAAGTCATCCTTTTCAATATCTAGTAGTTCTGAAACTTCTAATAAGTATTTTAAGGATTCTTCATACATAGAACTATAAAAATATGCAATGCCGATTAAATTCATTGCTTTAATTTTACCTATTATTTCATTCTCCATGTCAAAAATATTTAATGCCTTGAAGGATAAGTCCAGCATTTCTTTTATTTCTGATTTTGCTCTTGCAGCAAAAGCCATACTAATTAAAGAATAACCTTCTTCTAATGCTAATCCATTACTTTTAGACATATTATATGCTTCTTCACTTAAAATTTTTGATAAATCCGGTTGGAATGTTGATACTTCTTTAGATTTATTGATTTTTTTGTAAATTTCCCTAGTTATTTTTTTATTCATTTTTAAATCCTTATATTTTGTCTTTGGGTTTTATTATATAACAACCTTCATTATTTTTCTACACTTAATGATATTTATTAAATAAAAAAATAGATTTAAAATTTCCATTTGACAAAGCAATTTCATTTATATTTAAAATTAAAACATTAGGATATTTTTTAAAATACTATTAAATGAATTATTCCCTTAAAAATGATCCCTATAAATGCAGCTTTTAAAGCTGGTTTAGTTACGGAAGATACTC
>JAABRS010000019.1 GCA_011390775.1 Clostridia bacterium
TATAATTTGTGATGCAATAGAATATTTAAGGGATGACATAGTTGTACATAGAGTTACTGGAGATGGTAAAAAGTCAGATTTGATCGGACCAAGGTGGAGTTTAGACAAGTTAAGAGTGTTGTCTGGGATAGATATGGAATTAAAAAGAAGAGATACATATCAAGGAATTAACTATTTACCCCAATAATAAAAATAATGTTATCGAATGTTATGATAACGGGAGGCCTTTATGGAAAGCAAAAAACTTCAAGATGAGGTTATGGAAGTAAAAGAAGGCAAATTAGATATCAATATATTCATCGAAAAATATCAACCTTTTATTTTTAGTACTATTAAAGAATTTAAAGGAAGGTATATTGATCAATCAGATGAATTAAGCACAGTAGGAATGCTTGCATTTAAAGAAGCTATTGATAGCTTTGACCCGGAAAAAGGGAATTTTTACTCTTTCGCAAAAAAAGTCATTAAACTAAGACTCATAGATCACTATAGAAAAAACAAAAAAAGAAATGAGAAAGTTAAACCATTATTTGAAGATAGGGAATATAAAAATAAATTAAGTAAAATAGAGATAGAGCATTCAGTTGAGAAATATTTAATTGAAGAAGAAACTAAAATGAGAAGAGAAGAAATTAAAGAATTCGTAAAAGAACTGAAGACTTTTGATATTAGTTTAAAAGAACTGGAAGACTTATCTCCAAGAAAGAAAAAACTAAAAGAAATGTATTTCAATTCAGCAGAATATATAATAAAAGAAGATAATCTTTATAAAGATTTTATTGAAACCCAAAGATTACCGGCAAAAGAAATTTCAGAGAATCTTAAAATAAATAGAAAACAACTTGATAGAGGAAGGAAATACATAATATCCTTAATAGTTTTAAAAAAAGGAAATTATGAAATGCTATCAGAATATATTAAAAGGAGGTAGGGAAATATGAAAGGTGTAATATTAGATAAAAAAGGAAAATCATACACAATTCTCACTGAAAAAGGGGATTATATGAACAGAAAATTCAATGAAACCCATAAGGTGGGAGAAGAAATTGAAGTTGCCATGACATCTTTCAATTATAAATCTTTTTCAGCAGCAGCTGCGGTATTAATTTTAGTTGGAATCCTGGCTTTTAATATGTTACTGATACCTTACGGATATGCAGAAGTAGCAATAAACCCTTCTGTTGAATTAGGATACAATAGGTTATACAGTGTAATAAAAACTGAAGGATTAAATGAAGATGGAGTAAAACTATTAAGTGAAAATAAAAAAATTAAGGGTATGAAAATAGAAGATGCAGTTGAATACTTAATTGAAGAAGCTGATAAAAAAGGATATATGAGCAAAACAGAAGAAAATTATGTAGTAATTGCATACACGAGTAAAGATGGAGAGCTGAATTCAAAACTTGAGTATAAGGTAAAAGAAAAGACTGAAAATTCTGGAGCGGATTTAACTCTTATGAATATGGAACAAAATAAATATTCTGATATTAGAGATAAAAAGGATAATCCGGCAGTAGAAGGCTTGAAAGAAAAACTTACAGAAAGAAACGTACCTGAAGAAAACTTTGAAGATGTAGAAGAAGTAAAAGAATTAGCTAGAATGCTAAAACATTCAGAAAAAGAACAAAATGAAAATGGAAAGCCTGAAGATGTAGGTCCTCCTGATCATTCAAATCCTCCTGGACAGGAAAAAGAACAGGAACAAAACAACGATGACAAGGGAGAAGAAGGCAGCGAAGATAATTCGGGAAACTCAGGCAACGATGGTGATTCAGGTAGACCAAGCAAAGGTAATAGTGGACATGGTTCTTCCGGAGGCGGAGGAAATTAATGTAAATCCATCCAATCTTTAAGGGTAGTCAAAAAGTTGACTACCTTTTTTTTATTATATATAATCAAGTACTGGGAAATTGTTTATATTCTCAATGGAGGTGCAGATGAGAAAAGAAATAAATTTGATAATTAAACCAAATTACCACAATTTATATAAAGAAAGAAAATTCCCTTTGGTATTTGAAAAGGGTGTAGAAAACACCTGGAAACTACAAGAAGAAGGAAGTATAATAAATCTTATTGATGGAGAAGATAGCTTTGTGGGAAGAGGCTACTACGGTAACCAGAACAAAGGAATAGGCTGGATTCTAACATATAAAGAAAAGGAAAAAATCGACGGTAAATTTTTCCAAAAAAAGCTGATTACATCATTAAATAAAAGAAAAGATTTTTATTATAAAGAAGACACTACATGTTTTAGAGTATTCAACTCTATTGGGGACGGTATAGGGGGATTAACTATCGACTACTATGAGGATTATTATCTATTTAACTGGTACAGCAAAGGTATTTATTCTTTTAAGGATGAAATTTACGATAAATTTAAAAATTTAGTATATTATAAAGGAATATATCAAAAGAAAAGATTTGACGATAAAGGAAAGTACATAGAAGAAGATGATTTTGTAATGGGAGAAAGAGGTAAATTCCCTATTACTGTCAAAGAAAACAATGTGAAAATTTCTGTAGATTTAAATGATGGACCTATGGTAGGTTTCTTTCTTGATCAAAGGGAAACTCGCAGGGCTTTAATGGAGAAATACGCAGAAGGTAAAACCATCCTTAACACCTTTTCATACACCGGAATTTTTTCAGTTTTTTCAGCTTTAGGTAATTCTAAATCCACAGTAAGTGTAGACCTTGCCAACAGGAGTCTAGAAAAAACTTTACAACAGTTTAAACTTAACGATATGGATTTAGAAAAAAATAAAATAATAGTTGAAGATATTTTTGAATATTTTGAATATGCTGAAAAAAAAGAATTGAAATACGATTTAATTATTTTGGATCCACCCAGTTTCGCAAAATCAAAAAATTATATTTTTAAAGCCGATAAAAATTATAAAGATATAATTAAAAAAAGTATAAAAATTTTAAAAGAAAGGGGCCTTATTCTAGCCTCTACAAACCTTGAAAAAATGGATATGGATAAATTCATATCTCAGATAAAAGAAGGTGTCGAAGAAGAAGGAAAAAGATTTAAAATAATAGAAAAATTTAGACTACCAGAAGATTTCAAAATAAATGATAAGTATCCAGAAGGTAATTATTTAAAGATAATAATGTTTAAAATATTAAACTGAAGTTAATCCTTCAGTTTTTTTATTTTTGTAAAAAGCAATAAATGTATAAGATGATGTCAAATTGGATATAATTACAATAAGAGAGATAAGAAATAAATTGTTAGGAGGAGCGAGATGACAGTTAAAGAATTAAGTTATAAGCAACTGAAAAACTACTGTTCAGATGAATGTACTCAATTTCAAACAACAGCTGATCTAAAACCCTTGGAGGGAATTATAGGGCAGGATAGAGCTACGAAAGCTATAGACTTCGGGTTAAACATAAAGAAAAAAGGATACAATATATTTGTTTCTGGAATCAGCGGAACCGGCAGAAGTTCATATATTCAATTAATTACAAATAAAAAAGCTGAAGATAAACCAATTTCAAGGGATTGGGTTTATGTTTACAACTTTAAAAATCCAGACAATCCTTTAGCTATAGATTTAGAAGCTGGGAATGGAAAAAAATTCCAAAAGGCCGTTGAAAATACAATAGTGTTCATAAAAAAAGAAATGGAAAATACTTTTACAAGTAAGGAATACGAACGTAAAAAGGGAATGATAATAAAAGAACTCAATCAAGAATCTGAAAGCATAATGAATGAACTTAACGAACTTGCTAAAGAATACGGGTTCACATATACAAATACAGACAGAGGACTTATTAGTGTTCCTTTAAAAGAAGATGGAACAGCTATGAAAGAAGAAGATTTTCGAGATATGGAAAAAGAAGTTTACGAAAAGATTCAGTCTAAAAGCAATGACCTAAATCTGGCTAGTATAGATTTATTTAAAAAACTTAGAGATATTCAAGATGAATTTAGAGAAAAAGTAAAAGAACTTGATACAAAAGAAGCTAACAAAATAGTTAAACTTCACATAGATAAAATTAAAAAAGCATTTAAAAATGAAAAAGTAAAGAAATATCTCAAAGAAGTGCAAAAGGATATAGTAGACAATGTAGATATGTTTAAATCTGATGATAATAAAAACAATAAAAATCCATTTTTAGCATTTCAAAAAAAATCATCAGAAAATTTCTTTGAAAGATATCAAATAAATCTTTTTATAGATAATTCAGATAAATCACAGGCTCCTGTAGTATTTGAAACAAACCCTACTTACAACAATTTACTGGGAAACATTGAGTATGAAAATGAAATGGGAGTATTAAAGACGAATTTCACGAAAATAAAACCGGGATCATTACATGGGGCAAACGGTGGATATTTAATAATGAATGTACGGGATTTACTTGAAAATATATACACATGGAAAGGTCTGATGAGATCCCTGCAAAATGATGAAATAAAGATAGAAAGCATGCAATCTATGATGGGGTATCCAGTAACGTCAGCATTGAAGCCGGAAGCTATTCCGTTGGATATAAAGGTTATATTAATTGGTGACCCTAGAACATATTCAATACTTTACTCTTATGATGAACAATTCCCGAAATTATTTAAAATCAGAGCTGATTTTGACATAGAGATGGATAGAACCAAGGATAATGTATTGAAAATGCAGAGCTTTATAGCTAGCCACTGTGAAAAAGAAAATATAAGACATTTTACTAGAGAAGCTGTTTGCAAGGTAGTAGAACATAGTTCTAGAATTGCTGACAGTCAGAAGAAACTAAGTTCCAGGTTTAATCAAATAGTAGAAATACTATACGAAGCAGATGCATGGGCTGAACAGGATGGTTCTGATAAAATAGAGCTTAAACATATTGAAAAAACTATCAAGGAAAAAATATATAGAAACAATATGTACGAAGAAAAAACCCTTGAATATTTTGAGGATGAAATCTATCTACTAGATGTAGAAGGAGAAAAAATAGGAGAGATAAACGGACTGGCAGTTGTAGGAACTGGTGAATATTCCTTTGGTAAACCAAGCAAGATAACAGTCTCAACTTATAGAGGAAAGTCCGGGCTTATTAATATAGAAAGAGAAGCAAGAACCAGTGGAAAAATTCATGATAAAGGTGTAATGATAATAAACGGATATCTGGGATACAAATATGCTCAGGAAAAACCACTGGCTCTGTCTGCAAGCATTGTATTCGAGCAGCAGTACTCGGGAATAGATGGAGATAGCGCATCAAGTACAGAACTTTATGCTATAATGTCCAGCCTATCCGGTAAACCTATAAAACAATCTATAGCGGTAACGGGTTCGGTAAATCAAAGAGGTATGGTACAGCCAATAGGTGGGGTTAATCAAAAAATAGAAGGATTCTATAAAGTTTGTAAGATCAAGGGATTCAACGGAGAGCAGGGAGTTATAATTCCTAAGCAAAACGTAAATGACTTGATGCTGAAAGAAGAAGTTATAGAAGCCGTTAAAGAAGGAAAATTCCACATATATGCAGTTGGCACAATTGAAGAAGGAATAGAAATACTAACAGGAGTACAAGCTGGTAAAAAAGATGACAAGGGCAAATATCCTAAAGGTACTATACACTATCTTGTTGATAAAAAACTACATGAGTATTATAGAAGCATAAAACAAAAAAACGAAGATAAAAAAGATGTAAAAAAGGATAAATAACAATCATATGAAAAGCTGTTGATAGACTAATGTTTTTCAACAGCTTTTTTTATATTTAACTTAAAATTAATTAATTAATTTTAATATTTATGATATCATTAATAAGTATTAACTTAAGCAGGTGACCTATGAATAAAAAAAATACTTTTTATAAAAAACTAAAAAAAGAAGATAGATTCTACAAACTTATGATGATTATCGTAAAACCTTTCCTACCTATTAGATATGATATAATAAAAAACAACAGCGATATTTTACATATGGATAAATCTTATTTGATAATAGGAAACCATGTGATGGCAGATGATCCTATTATTATAAATTCTCATTCAAATAAACTTATAAGATATATAGCTTCAGATACTAACTATGATACTTACTGGAAAAAAATAATTCTCAACCTGGGAGGAGCTATACCTTTTTCAAAGGGAAATGCAGATGTTAAAGCTGTTAAGCATCTTCTCAGGTTGACTAGAGCAAATAAACCAGTTGGCCTATATCCTGAAGGAGGTAGATGCTGGTCTGGAGAAACAGAGGAAATAGTATACTCTACTGCAAAATTGATAAAAATGCTTAGAGTTCCTGTATATAAGGTCATAATAAAAGGCGGATATCTAAAGAAACCTAGATGGGCTCAGTACTATAGAAAAGGCAAAATATTTATGGACTATAAAGTGCTGCTTAATACTAAACAAATTGAAGAAATGTCAGAAGAAGAAATCTACGAAGAAATGAAAAAAGGTATATATCATAACGAATATCAGTGGCAAAGAGAAAATAAAATAGAATTCAAAGGTAAAAATAAAGCAGAGCACATAGAGAGACTTCTTTATATTTGTCCAAAATGCAAAAGTATTGATTCGATACAATCTCGGGGAGATAAATTTAACTGTAAAAGATGTGGTGAAGAATGGGTTATAGATAGATATGGATTTATAAAAGGAGAGTACTTTGAAGATACAGTTCAGTGGAATAATTGGCAAAAAAAACTACTGTATAAAAAATTAGACTTAGAAAAGATAGAAATTATTACCCAGGAAATAAAGTTTTATAAATTCAATGATAAGGGAGAAAGAATCATAGACGGTAAAGTAAATATAACCTTAAATTCTAAGCATATTATAATAGAAGGAAATAGCATATATGAAAAACTAAATCTTAAAAATATAAAAGCTGTAAGCATAACCTTATTAGATATTTTTGAATTTTACAACAATAAAGAAGAAAAATATAGAATAATTTTTAATCCAAAATCAAATCCTTCAATTATATTATTTTTAGAAACTATAAAATACTACATAAGGAGAAGAAAGAATGAGAGATGATTGGACGGTAGTCTTATATGTACTTTATGTTTTTATCTTTATGATCATAGCAAAATTAATAAAAGAAAAACTAGGAATTTTTAAAAGTATAATTATTCCTAATGCATTACTGGCAGGGATTTTAGGACTTATAGCCGGCCCGGAAGTTTTAGGAATAATAGACTTTGAAATTAAATTTTATGAATCCATAGTCTTTCACTTTTTAGGTATAGGATTTATAGCATTGACCCTATCAGAAAAAAATACAAAGCAGAGGGAAAATTCAGTTAATTCAGGATTATTTATACTATCAACCTACTGCTTTCAAGCAGTATTGGGAATGATAATTTTATTTATTATGATAAATACTGTAAAACCGGATCTGTTTTTTGGATTAGGGCTCATGCTTCCCTTAGCTTTTGGACAGGGACCAGGATTTGCAACAGCCATAGGATCTTCATGGGAAGAAGTATTGAATTTAGGTTACACTACTCAGTATGGTCTTACTCTTGCTACTGTTGGATTTTTAGTAGGTGGGATATTAGGTGTAGGACTTCTTAATTACTACAGTAGAAAATACGGAGTTAAAAGTCACAACCTTAGAAACTTAGGGGGAGTAAATAAAAAAAATTACGAAATTAAATCTGTTTCAGAAATAAATTTCTACGATATGCTTACTACTCAGATAGTTTTAGTAGCTGGAGTGTATTTTATTACCTACTTTGTTATGCTGAATTTAACTAATGGGCTTAATTCCTTAGGTGAGATAGGCAGCACAATAGGGAGTCTAGTAAAAGGATTTAATCATCTTTTTGGAATTGTAGTAGCCATATTGCTTAAAAAACTATTTGAATATTTAAAGAAATACAAAAATGCAAGGACATTAGAACTAACAGATGGATATCTAATGCACAATATAGCATCTTTTTCTTTTAATATAATGATTACAGCTTCCGTAATGGCTATTTCTATAGTCACTATAAAGGAATATTGGGAACTTTTAATTGTTATCAGTGTAATAGGAGCTGTTGGAACCCTGTTATTTGTAACATTTTTTGCAGAAAGAACTTTTTCAAACAACCAAAAACTATACTCTCTTGCAATGTTTGGAATGCTTACAGGTACAGCATCAACAGGACTAGCTCTTTTAAGAGGCTTAGATCCTAATTTAGAGACTGATGTTGCTGAAGACTTAGTTCTAGGCAGTGCTATAGCAGCACCTCTAGGTATACCTCTTATGGTAGCACTAAGTCAACCTATAATAGGATATAAAACTGGAAATCCAATTTACTTCTTGATTACCTTTGCAGCTATATTTGCCTATGTTGTAATAATTATGACCATTATGCTCCTTAGAGCTAGAAAAGCTAGATTGAATAAATAGCAAATTTATGGTATGATATTTAATGCTTTTGTAATTGTATAAATTTGTAGCAAATGTTAATATATAAATAGAGAAGAGAAATAGAAATTTCTGTACTTATACGTAATCTCGATGATTTCAAAGTTTCATTAGAGATTAATAATGTACAGTTTTTTCATGGATATATAAGTAGTTAGGAGAAAACTATGGCAAAAACTAAAAGAAAAACAACCATTGGAGGTCAAGCCCTCATAGAAGGGATAATGATGAAAGGACCTCATAAAATTGCAACAGCAATTAGAAAACCAGATGGTGAAATTACTATAAGAACAAAAAAATTAAAATCAATTTTTAAAAAAGATGTTTTCAATAAACCATTAATAAGAGGAAGCCTAGCTCTTATAGAGGCTATGCTTGTTGGAGTTAAAGAATTAATGTATTCAGCTGAATTTTATGAAGATGAAATAGAAGAAGATTTTCTAGACAAGGCTTTAAGAAAAATATTCAAAGAAAAGGCGGATACTGCTATTATATATGCATCTGTAGCTTTAGCATTATTGATTTCAATAGGCGTATTTATATTAGGTCCATCTTTAATAACAAATTTACTAAAAAATATAGTACCCATACCAATAGTATTAAATCTGATAGAAGGATTTATAAGAATTGGACTCTTTGTAGTTTATGTTTATTATATTTCAAAACTTGAAGATATAAAAAGAGTCTTTATGTATCATGGAGCTGAACACAAGACTATCTACTGTTATGAAAATATGGAAGAGTTAACTGTAGAAAATGCAAGAAAATACACTACGCTACATCCTAGATGTGGTACATCATTTATAGTAAATGTACTTTTAATAAGTATAGTAGTATTTTCATTCTTCGGTTGGCCAAATCCCCTAATGAGAGTAGTAATAAGGTTAGCAATGCTTCCTCTAATAGCAGGGATAGCATACGAAGTAAATAGATACGTAGGAAGAAATGACGAAACCCTATTTGCAAAAATAGCAGCCAAACCGGGATTTTGGTTTCAAAAACTTACTACAAAAGAACCAGATGACTCAATGCTTGAAGTTGCAATAGCAGCTCTAAAGGAAGTAATACCTGATAATAAGGATGATGATACGTGGTAGCAAAAACAATTAAAGAAACTGTATCTGAAGGAATAAAAAAGTTAAAAAAAAGAGAATTTAACAATCCTTTTTTAGAAGCATATATGATTTTAGAATATTTATTAAATAAAGAAAAACTTTTTCTAATAACTCATGAAAACGAAGAAATAGAAGAAGAAACTTATAACAGATACTTAAGACTTATAGAAAAAAGAAACACTGGATATCCTATACAGTATATTGTTCATAATCAAGAATTTATGGGTATTAATTTCTACTTAGACGAAGATGTTCTTATACCGAGACCGGATACTGAAGTTTTAGTGGAAAATGCCATAAAAATAGCAAAATCTGATTACTTCCCACATAAGAACATAAAAGCTTTAGACATAGGGACAGGAAGCGGAGCTATAGCTGTTAGTTTCGGATATTACTGTAGAGATGCTGAGGTTGTAGGTGTAGATATAAACCCTAAAGCTGTTGAAGTAGCCAGAAAAAATGTAAATGAGAACAACCTAGATAATGTAAATATCATAAAAGGTGATTTGTTCATGGAGAAATTCGACTTTCCAAATGAAAAGTACGACATTATAATGTCAAATCCACCTTACATTAAATCAGAAGATATAAAAAAGCTGCAGCTTGAAGTAAGTCAATATGAACCCAAAAATGCTTTGGATGGTGGAGCTAGCGGACTTAAATTTCACAGCCAGATTTTAAAGATTATACCGAATTATTTAAATGACAAAAGCGTTCTTATAATGGAAATAGGATGGGATCAGTCTGAAGAAGTGGTAAATATTATGAGAAAGATAAAAGGGTTTAAAAAAGTTGAAGTAAAAAAAGATATAACAAAAAAAGATAGAATTGTAATAGGTTATTACAATAGATTAGAGGTGTAAAATGTTAGAAAAATTAGATTTTTTAGAAGATAAATACAAAAATTTAAATAAAAAAATATCAGACCCGAAGATTATAAACCAATCTAGAAAATGGCAAAAGCTAGTAAAGGAGCATGCCCATCTTGAGCCTATAGTCCAAAAGTATAGAGAATATACTAAGGTAATGGATTCTCTAGAAGAAGATAAAGAGATGCTTCAGGGCAAATTAGATGATGACTTCAAAGAAATGTTAAAAGCAGAAGTCAAAGAACTAGAAGAAAAAGAAGAAAAACTAAAAGAAGAGCTTAAATTTCTACTAATACCTAAAGATCCAAACGACCAGAAAAATGTAATCGTTGAGATAAGAGCAGGAGTTGGAGGAGATGAAGCAGGACTATTTGTAGGAGATCTTTTTAGAATGTACACAAGATATTCAGAAAGACAGGGCTGGAAAAATGAAATAATGAGCTTAAGCGATTCAGGAGTTGGAGGATACAAGGAAGTTATATTTATGATAAAAGGTGATGGAGCATACTCAAAGCTTAAGTACGAAAGCGGAGTACATAGAGTACAGAGAGTTCCAGACACTGAATCCAGCGGAAGAATTCATACATCATCGGCTACAGTTGCAGTACTACCTGAAGTGGACGATATAGATATAGAAATTGATATGAATGATGTAAGAGTAGATGTATTTAGATCATCAGGAAATGGCGGACAGAGTGTAAATACAACAGATTCTGCAGTTAGACTTACTCACGAACCTACAGGACTAGTAGTATCCTGTCAGGATGAAAAATCCCAACATAAAAACAAAGACAAGGCTTTTAGAATACTAAAAGCTAGATTATACGATAAATTTCAGCAGGAGCAGGACGATGAACAAGCACAAGCCAGAAAAAGCCAGGTAGGCTCGGGAGATAGATCTGAAAGAATAAGAACCTACAATTTTCCACAAGGTAGAGTAAGCGACCATAGAATCAATCTTACGTTATATAAGTTAGATGCTTTCTTAGACGGAGATTTAGAAGAAATGATTGATGCTCTTACTACATCAGATCAAACTCAAAAATTAAAGAAAATAGAAAAATAAAAAAATTGCCGTAAATAAATACGGCAATTTTTTGTGCATTATTTTAGTATTTTTCTAGAAGTTTACTAAAAGCTTCCAATCCTTTTTCTAAAACTTCCGTATAATTTGCATAACCAATTCTCAAATAACCTTCCATTTCCATTGCACTTCCTGGAAGCATAACTACCGAAGCTTCCTTTAAGAGTTTTAAGCTTAGCTCTTCAGAAGGAATATCCATGTCGTATTTTAATAAAGCTGTAGTTCCACTTTCAGGTTTTATATAAGATATGTGAGGATTACTATTTACCCACTTATCTAATATATTCTTATTTTTATTTATTAATTCTAAATTTCTTTTTAGAATTTTATCCTTGTTTTCTAATGCTATATTAGCAAGATAATCATCTATCATACCACAGCTAATAGTATTGTAATCTCTATGTTTAAATACATTTTCTATAAAATCAATAGGACCGTTAATCCAACCTATTCGAAGACCGGCTAAAGAGTATGTTTTAGATACACTACCAGTACTTATTCCTTTGTCATATATATCTGTAATTCTTGGAATTTTTTCTCCGTTATGAATCAAATCTCCGTAGGTTTCGTCACAAAAAACGTAAGCATCTACTTCTTCAGCAAGTTTACAGATTTCTCTTAAAAGAGCTTCTTTCATTACAGACCCCGTCGGGTTATTTGGATTATTAATATTAATTACCTTAGTTTCAGGTTTTATTAATTTTTTTAAATCCTCTATATTTACAAGAAAATTATCCTCTTCTTTCAATTTAAGTATATCTACGTCAGCTCCTATTGCTTCAGGAATTGAATAAAGCTGCTGATAAGTAGGTAATACAGAAATTACATGGTCTCCTTTTTCTACTAAAGTTTCTAAAACCAAAGAATTCCCGCCTATAGCTCCGTGGGTTATAATAATATTATCTTTTGTAGCCTTTTCATAAAGTTTTGAAACAGAATTTCTAAGATTTTCACTTCCTTTTATAGCTCCGTAAGTTAATCTCATTTCTAAAATATCTGCTATAGCTTTTTCGGTATTACCGGCTATTTCTAAGAGTTCTTTTGTTTTTAAAGAAGCTACACAAGTTTCAGCCAAATTATATTTACCTTCATCTTCGTATTTATTCATCCATATCTCTACACCAAAATCTTTTATCTTCATAATTACCTCCATTTACCTTCTATTTTGATTATTATAGCATAAAATTCAATTAATAAAAATTTAAAAAATGAAAGTTTAAAGATAAAACCTGCAGAAATAAATTGGTACAACTATTGAAAATTCAATAATTTAACAATATATATGTTGCATTTTCATTTCAACAGGAGTATTATAAATATTAGACAAAAAGAGGTGATAAAATGGAAAGTGGAGAATTACAATTTTTGCTTGATATTGCTATTTTGCTTATAGGTGCTAATATAGGTGGATTGTTAATGGCAAAAATCAATCAGCCGGTAGTATTGGGACAGATATTAGCCGGACTTATTATCGGACCTGCTTTGTTTAACATAGTTAGTCCAAATGAAATTATAAATTCTTTTTCCCAAATTGGGGTAATATTACTAATGTTTATAGCAGGTATGGAAACTGACCTTGTAGATCTTAAAAATTCAGCAGGAGCATCTTCCCTTATAGCAATTGGAGGAATTATTTTTCCTTTTATAGGAGGCTTAGGAGTTACGCTGCTGTTATTTCCTGATGGCGGTTTATTCCAAGGTCTATTTACCGGAACTTTACTTACAGCTACAAGTATTAGCATCACAGTTCAAGCACTTAGAGAATTTGATAAAATAAGAACCAAAACAGGAATCAGCAATTTAGGAGCCGCTATAATGGATGATGTGTTGGGTATAATCATCCTAACGGTTATTGTAGGTATGGCCTTTCCTAACAATGGAGAATCAACAGTCTTTGTAATAGTAAAAATATTTCTGTTTCTAATTATAGCTTTATTTGCAGGCAAGCTTTTTACAAGTTTCATAAACAAAATATCCAGCAAATTTTTTAGAACTAGAAATGTTGCAGAATTTGCACTCATTCTGTGTTTTTTATTAGCTTTCATAGCTGAAGAATTTGGAGTTGCTGCCATTATAGGAGCTTACTTTACAGGAGTGGTTTTTTCTATTACTCCCTTTGCCAGTAGAGTGGAACGGGATATTTCAAGTATTGCATATACTGTATTTACACCGATTTTCTTTATCAGCATAGGTTTAAAGGTATCTTTAGAAGGTATTGATGAAATAATATTACCAGCTTTAGCTATTATAGGAGTCGCCATTTTGGGTAAGATACTGGGAAGTGGTATAGGAGCCAAAATTTCTGGATTTAATGTAAAGGATTCTCTAAAAATAGGTATAGGTATGATTCCTAGGGCAGAAGTAGCATTAATTATAGCAAATTTAGGACGATCATTAGGATTAATAAACGATGTTATATTTACATCATCAGTACTAATGGTTGTTGTATCAACCCTTATAACTCCACCTTTACTTAAAAAAGCATACGGAGTTAAAAAAACAAAAAATCTTAATGTTGTAAAGGAATAATAATAGTTAACCATCAAAATTATTAGTTTTTTATTAAAGACAGGCCTATAGCCTGTTTTTTATTGTAAAACTAAAGTAATTTTTATATAATGTAGATTGATGAGGTGTGATATGAAAGATACCAAAATTTTTACTATAGACAAAAAAAACATAGATTTTAGTAAAATTGAAGAAGCAGCTGAAATTCTTAACAAAGGAGGCAGTGTGGTATTTCCTACAGAGACTGTCTACGGACTGGGAGGAAATATATACATAGCTAATGCTGTAAAAGAAATATATAAAGCTAAAGGGAGACCTTCAGATAATCCTCTTATAGTACATATATGGAACATTGATCAATTAAAAGAATTAACTGAAGAGATATCTGAGGTGGCCCAGCTTTTAATTGATAAGTACTGGCCTGGTCCTCTAACTATTATATTTAAAAAAAGCTCTAATGTACCGGAATCTATTACTGGAGGACTGGATACTGTAGCAGTTAGAATGCCTCAAGACCCAATAGCCTTAGCATTACTTGAAAAATCAGATGTACCTGTAGCTGCGCCAAGTGCCAACACCTCTGGAAAACCTTCACCAACTCAAGGCAAACATGTAGTAGAAGATTTAGATGGTAAGGTAGATGTAATAATTGATGGTGGAGATTGTAAAGTAGGTTTAGAATCTACAGTAATTGATGTGTATTCAAATCCTATCATGATACTTCGCCCCGGGGGAATAACCTTAGAAGATATTCTTAAAGATGTTGAAAATGTAGTATACGACCCCAGCCTTATGTATTTGGATAAAGGTATAGCACCTAGATCACCGGGACAAAAATACAAGCACTACTCTCCAAAAGGAAAATTAGTTGTTTTCAAAGGTTTAGAAGATAGAGTTAAAGAAGAAATAAATAAAGAAGGGGAGAGGCTTACAAAGGAAGGAAAAAAGGTTCTCATATTAACAATAAAAGAAAACATTAAATACTATTCAAAAGGCATAATCTTTAATTTAGGAAGTATAAAGGATTATGAAACTATATCCTCCAATATATTTAAAGCTTTAAGAAAAGCCGACGAATTGAATGTAGATTATATTCTTTCTGAAAGCTTCAGTGAAAAAGGTCTGGGTAAAGCAATCATGAACAGACTAATAAAAGCATCAGGAGGAAACATAAAAAGGTGTGATAATTAATGAAAATACTTTTCGTATGTACCGGGAATACCTGTCGAAGCCCAATGGCAGAAGGTATAATGAAGAAATTGATAATAAAAGAAAATTTAAATATTAAAACAGAAGATATTAAATCTGCAGGATTGATAGCTAAAGAAGGAATGCCTGTTAGTAAAAATTCAGTAAAAGCATTGAAAAAAATAGGCATAGACATATCCGAGTATACTGCTTCAGTTATACAAGAAAAAGACCTGCTGGAAGCAGATATTGTTCTTACTATGACAGAAAGTCATGAGGATATGATACTTCAATCCTTACCTCAATACTCTGATAAAGTATTTACCCTTAGCCAGTACGTGGAAAACAGAAAAGAAGATATTAAAGACCCTTACGGAGGTTCTCAAAAAGAATATGATAATACCTCAAAGATGATAATAAAGAAATTAAAAAAATTAGTGAAGATATTAAAAGAGAAAGGATATTAAAATGAAAATTTATTTAGGAAGCGATCACGGCGGATTTGAATTGAAAGAAGTAATTGAAGACTATTTAAAAAAAGAAGGATACAACGTGGAGGATTTAGGTACTCACAGTGAAGATTCCGTAGATTATCCTGATTTTGGTATAAAAGTAGGAGAAGTTGTAGCTAAAGAAGAAGATTCTATAGGAATTGTATTTTGCGGTACAGGTATAGGAATTTCTATAGCTGCTAATAAGGTTAAAGGTGTAAGATGTGCTCTGTGTTCAGATGTTTTTTCAGCTGAGATGGCAAAAAAACATAACAAGGCTAATGTTATAGCTTTAGGGGGAAGAGTTACTGGGAAAGATTTGGGAAAAAGAATAGTTAAAGCCTTTCTAGATGAAAAGTTCGAAGGTGGAAGACATACAAGAAGAATAGATAAAATAATGAACTACTAAGAAAACTAAGGAGTAAGGCATGAACGAATATTACCTAGTATTTTTTACAGCTTTTGTGTTGTCCTTCTTTTTTACTCCTGTGGCTAGGAAGCTAGCATTTAAATTGGACGTTTTAGATATACCGAAGGATGATAGAAAGGTTCACAAAGAACCAATACCTTATTTAGGTGGGGCAGCTATATACGCCTCAGCTATATTAACCATGTTGATTTTTTCAGATTTAGATAGGACAGCCATATCCATAATGCTGGGAGGAACAGTAATATTTTTTGTTGGATTGATTGACGATATAAAGGACATTTCACCAAAGATAAAATTAGCCGGTCAAATAATCGCCGCTTTGATAGCTGTTTACGGAGGTGCAAAAATCAACTACATAACCAATCCTCTACCAGGATACGATGTTATATACCTTGAATATCTAACCATACCAATATCAGTAATATGGATAGTTGGAATCACAAACACCATAAACCTTATAGATGGTATAGATGGATTGGCATCAGGGGTTGCTACAATATCAGCCTCAACTATGATGTTTATTGCGGCTATAAGTGGATTTGATTTTATATTAGTAGAGTGTGCTGTTGTAGCTGGTGCCTCATTAGGATTTTTACCCTATAATTTTAACCCGGCGAAAATATTTATGGGAGATACGGGGGCTTTATTTTTAGGTTATATGTTGGCTGTAATCTCTATTTTAGGAGTTATGAAAATAGTAACATCTGCTACTATTATTATAATGATTTTAGTTTTAGGAATACCACTTTTTGATACATCCTTTGCTATAATAAGAAGAATAAGAAATAAAAAGCCAATTATGGAAGCAGATAGAGGTCATGTACACCACAGGTTGCTTGCAAAAGGATTTAGTCAAAGACAGACGGTACTTATATTATATATAGTAAGTATAATGTTTGGAGCAGCAGCCATACTATTTGCAGACTCTGAACCTCTTGAAGGTAGTCTTGTAATAGGAGCTGTTTCTATAATAATTGTATATGCAGGTAAAAAATTAGACTTCATTTCAAAGGTGAATAAAGATGACAAAGATGAAAACAACAAGGAGTAAATATGAATAAAAAAAAGATTAAAGTAATGACAGTATTTGGAACAAGACCTGAGGCCATTAAAATGGCTCCTGTAGTTAAGGTTATGGAAAATTGTGAAAACATAGAACACAGAACCTGTGTCAGTGCACAACACAGAGATATGCTAGATCAGGTTTTGGATATATTTAATATAAAACCGGATTTTGATTTGGATATATTTGAGCACGGACAAAGTCTTACTCAAATAACCAGTCGAACTATGGAAGGAATGGAGAAGGTTTTTAAAACCTTTAAACCGGATGTAATTCTAGTTCAAGGAGATACTACCACAGTATTTTCAGGAGCTTTGGTAGGTTTTTACCACAAAATCAAAATAGGGCATGTTGAAGCAGGACTGAGAAGCGGAAATATAATGTCCCCATATCCAGAAGAAGCTAATAGGAAACTTACGGGAGTAATTACTAACTTTCACTTTGCACCTACGAAAGAAGCCAAGGAAAATCTAGTAAAAGAAAAATATGATGAAAATAAAATTTATATAACTGGTAATACAGTAATAGATGCACTTTTTCAAGTCATTGATAATGACTATGAATTTAAAGACAAATTTTTAAAAGATACTAACTTCAATAACAAAATAATACTTTTAACAGCCCATAGAAGAGAAAACTTAGGAAAACCTATGGAAAATATTTTTAAAGCTGTTAGAAGAATTGTTGAAGAACATGAAGATGTAGAAGTTATATATCCTGTACACTTAAATCCTAAGGTAAGAAAAATAGCTGATAATATATTAAAAGATATGGACAGAGTTCATTTAATAGAGCCTTTAGATTATGTGCCTTTTGCAAATCTAATGAATAAATCCCATATTATAGTAACAGACTCAGGAGGGATTCAGGAGGAAGCACCATCTTTAGGAAAGCCTGTACTTGTTGTCAGAAAAGAAACTGAAAGACCAGAGGGAATTAAGGCCGGTACAGCCAAACTTGCGGGGATAGATGAAACAAACATATACAATATATTAAAAGACTTATTGAAAAATGAAAATTCCTACGAAAAAATGGCAAATGCAGTAAACCCATACGGAGATGGTAAATCAGCTGAGAGAATTAAGGATATAATTTTGGAGAATTTATTATAATATCAGATTATGTAAAACTTTATATTTAATAAACAAAAATAAATACGCCTAAAAATTAGATGAAAATCTAAAGAGATAGGCGTATTTTTAATTTCAAGAAAAAATATATTCCAAGAAAGATATATTACAAAAAAGAAACAAAATAAGGTAAAAATCAGTTTATAATAGTAACATTTTAGAAAATCTCTTTTAAA
>JAABRS010000192.1 GCA_011390775.1 Clostridia bacterium
TTAGTACCCACGCCCTGGAAGTAGCAGAAAAAATCTGCGATAGAATAGCAATTATTAACGAAGGCAAAATTATAGCTCTAGGTACCATGGAAGAACTAAAAGAAAAAGCCGGTAAAGAAGAAACCCTGGAGAATATTTTCTTGGAGGTTACGGATAATGAATCAAATAATCCATTTATTGAAGATTAATCTTATTAATAGTTTTAACATAAATACTTTATTCTCAAAAGAAATACTAAAAAAGAAAAACATATGGAAGCCTCTTTTGTTTGTTTTTATAGTTGCTTCTATTGCACCATCCTATTATTTATATATTGGTTTTATTGAAAATATAGGTAAGTCCCTGCTTATGATTAATCAGGAGAGCTATCTTATGGTAATAGCATCAATGGCTGCCTTTATGATAGTATTTTTCTTCGGAATTTTTTACGTTATGGGATACTACTATTTTTCAAAAGATACAGACTTACTTATAAGTCTACCCATAAAGCCTACAAATATAGTACTTTCCAAGTTTTTAACTGTACTTTTATATGAATATCTACTGCTGGGAATATTTCTAATACCTGTTTTTGTAGTAAATTCAACCTTAACAAGTAGTGGTATCGGCTATATTTTAAAATCAATTATCCTCTTTTTATCATTGCCGGTAGTGCCTTTAAGTCTATCATCAATATTTGTAGTTATTTTAATGAGATTTACCAATATTAAAGGTAGAAAAGATCTTTTTAGAATTGTATCTATGTTTGGGTTTTTATTTGTAGTCCTTGGACTGCAGGTAGTTATCCAAAGAAATATGATTAATGTAGCTCCAGGTCAAGAGCAGGAATTTATGTCCAAAGTATTTACGGATAATAGATTTATGCTGGAAGCAGCAGGTAGATACTACCCGCTGTCAAAATGGTTTTCTCTAAGCTATTACAGCGAAAATTGGATACTGTACTTTTCATTATTTGTAGGAGTAACAGTTTTATTATTCTTATTTAGTTTATTTATTTCAAACAAACTCTACTTCAAAGGACTAATAGGAGGACAAGAATCTAGATCAAAGAAAAAAGCTATTACTTCAAAAGAGTATTCTTCGATTCTAAAAGGTTCTTCCCAAAGTGTAAGTATTTTTATAAAGGATTTTAAAGTACTTCTTAGAACTCCTATTTATCTTTTTAACTGCGTAAGTACGGTTATCCTGATACCCTTTATATTTATTATTATGCCTCTTATGACCGGTGCAGGAGATATGTTGGCTCCTGTAAGGGTATTGGTTGAAAGTAATTTTAATGTGGCTATGTTGATATTTGCCGGTGCTTTCATGATGTTTTCCTTACTTAACCCTACTGCATCTACAACTTTTTCAAGGGAAGGGAAACACTTTTGGATAGATAGATCTTTACCTATAAATTTTTCCAGTCATATTATAGGAAGAATTATGTCTCCTATGCTGCTTCATGTTCTTACCATAGCAGCTATGACAGTAGGAGTTAACTATTTTATAAGGTTGGATTTTGTTTATTTGATAATGCCGATTATTCTTGGACTGTTAGGTGGGATACCTATAAGTTTAATAGGATTCATAGTAGATTTAAAGCGACCTTTGCTTGATTGGACTAACCCTCAAAGAGCCGTAAAACAAAACCTAAATGTTTTGATAGCTATGGCTGCTAATCTAATCTTTATGATAATTTTAGCTGGACCTACCTATCTTTTAATAAAAATAGAATTTAATTTCTTGTTTATTATATTTATTGATTTATTAATAATATTGTCCGCTTCAGCTATTTTGTATAAATACAGCATTAAATTCATTGAGAAAAGATTACCTACTATCAATTAACATATTCTGAAAATAGGTACTAAAAATAGGCATTTACCAATTGATAAATGTTGATATAGAAAATTATAAAAAGCTTACTAGGTTTAATCCAAAAACTAGTAAGCTTTTTTATATATGAAGTTTTGGGTGTGAATTTCTCATGGTATAGTGTATATTATATTTTGACAATAATTTTTAATGTTATATAATAAAATTATCTGCTTATAAACCTTATTATACTGTTGATAATGAAATTATATTAAAAATATAGCTTGATTTTAACAATGCAAAGATTATTTGCGTGACTGTTTAATAAAAGCTAGTTATGATGAGAGTAAGAGAATAAGAATTTAATAATTTTTAGATCCTTTATATCTAAAATCAAAAGTGGAGTTGAATTTGTCAAGATACTAAATCAAATATATTACTCCATATGGGTTAATTTATATCAAATACCCATATTGCATGGTGTATTTGTTATAATTGGTAGTCTACTTTACTTAACTTATGATCGCAATTAAAATTTAGTTGATTAAAAATAATATTTATAAAAGTGTAACAAACAAACTTCTTAATTGGTTATATATAGTGAAGGGTAAAAAAGGAATGGAAGATAAATGAAAAATCTATTTAAAAAAAGAAATATAATAGTTCTAATGATTTTACTTTTAATAACCTTATCCTTTGGATGCAGTAAAACAGAAAATATTGATGAAACATTAATAGAAAACACAAAAATGATAGAAAAAATAGATCACAAGTATTCAAACTATAAAATTACATATGAAGAATACGAAGAAGAGATTTCTAGTTTAACAGGAAAAATTTCTATGGATGAAAACCATCATAGAAGTTACACAACATCCTCTGAAGGATACAGTAAAGAAGAATTGGAAATTTATTCCAAACATTATCCTGATGTTACTGTAGATTTTGAAATATCTGGTGTTTACGATTATTTAGATATTAAATACATATATACAAAATCTGAAATTATTCCAATAGGTGATCATGATAAATTTGATGAGCTTATTATAACTAAAAGATATGTATATGTATTAGAAGATGAAGACTGGATACTTGCTAATATAGAAAAAAAACTGTACGACGGTTATGTTCCTTTTGAAGAAATGGAGCTTATAAAATTCGAAAATGAAATTGTTGATTATAAAGAGAGGATACATGTACTAGAAGATTAATAAAATGAGAAATTGATAAATATTTTATAAATATGTAGTAGAGGATTCTAGTTTCCTCTACTTATTTTATTTCAAATTGATTTAAATCTCTGACCTCTTCAAGCCATTCTATCAGTCCTTCCTTTGTAAAGGGTTCCAGGTGTCCGAATAAAGCTATATTGAAATCTATCGCCTTAAAATCATTTATTAAGCTTGCAAGTTTATCCTTATAATATATTTCACCATTGTGGAAATCTTCACTGATTATATCTCCTATAAAAATAATCTTTTCTTCAGGAATATATGCTACTACACAATCATCTGCATGAGAACTTTCTAACCTCACAAGATTACAGGTGATTTGTC
>JAABRS010000193.1 GCA_011390775.1 Clostridia bacterium
AGGTGAGTTCGATAGAATTGAAGATCCGAATACAGGTAGAGTAGTTATAGATCCGGATAGTTATCATGAAATAGATAGAAATCCAACAACTTTCTTTGATATTTTAAAAGCTATACCAAGAGGGATGGAAGATGCCAGTTATATTATATTTTTCTTATTGATTATCGGTGGAGCTTTTAGAATATTACAGGCTACCGGGGCTGTTGAGTCAGGAATTGGTGCTGTAGTAAAGAAAATGTCTGGTAGGGAAAAATTAGTAATACCAATAATAATGCTTATTTTTGCTTTAGCAGGAGCTTTTATTGGAGTTGCGGAGGAAACTCTAGCATTTATGCCTTTAGTCGTTTCGCTAGCATTAGCATTAGGATTTGATTCGATTACAGGTACGGCAATTTTACTTCTTGGAGCTGGAGCAGGTTTTGCTGGAGCAATTTTAAATCCCTTCACAATAGGAGTAGCTCAGGGAGTTGCTGGTCTTCCATTGTTTTCTGGGTTAGAGTTTAGATCTATAGCCTTTGTATTAATCACTACAGTAACAATAGCTTTTGTGTATAGATATGCTGGAAAAATTCAAAAAAACCCAGAGTTAAGTTCTATGTACGAAGAAGATAAAGAGCGAAGAAGAGAATTCAATGAAGATGACATACCAGATTTCACCAATAAGCATAAATTGGCATTACTATCCCTTGCAGCGGGAATGGGAGTTATTGTCTATGGAGTACTTAATCTTGGATTTTATATACTTGAACTGGGTTCTATATTCTTATTAATTGGAGTAGTATCTGGTTTGGTAGGAGGTTTAGGTATAGGTAAAATTGCTGATGAATTTGTAAATGGTGCTAAAGATCTAGTATATGCTTCTATAATTGTAGGAGTAGCAAGAGGTATTATGGTTGTAATGGCTGATGGTAATATAATGGACAGTATAATATATAATGCGGCTAATGCAATAAGCGGATTACCTCCAGCATTAAGTGCCGTTGGAATGTTTTGGGTTCAGAGTTTCTTAAATGTAATTATACCTTCAGGTTCAGGACAAGCGGCTGTGTCAATGCCTATAATGGCTCCTATGGCAGATGTAATAGGAATAAGCAGACAAACTGCAGTTTTAGCATTTCAGTTTGGTGACGGTTTTTCCAACGTTATGACACCAACATCAGGATATTTTATGGCAGCTATTGCTTTAAGCGGTATATCTTGGACTAAATGGGCTAAATGGCTTTTACCTTTATTCCTTATTTGGACTGGAATCGGTTCTGTTCTTGTAGCAGTTTCTGTAATGATAGGATATGGTCCCTTTTAATAAAAAACTTAATTCGTTGAACTACATAAAAAACATAAATAACAGTAGGGTTGCTCTACTGTTATTTTTTCGATTTTATAAATATAAACTAAAAAAATCTTTACATTAAGTTTTTTAAATTATATTATTAGCATGACTAGATTATATTTGTTATTATTTAACCAATCAAACAAAGGATATTTTATGGAATATTTGAAGAATAAATGGATGGAGTACATATTAGGATTAGGTTTTATATTAGTATTTATTTTGGTTATAATTTTACCAACGGACAATTTAATTTTAATGGACGGTAATGTATATGAGCTTAATGATAATTGGGTTTATACAAAGGAAAATAAAGAGCTAAATTTGCCTGCACAAGTTCAAGTAGATAAATACGAAGAATACGTTGTAGAGAGAGTATTAGACAGCAGCTTTAATAAAAAGGAAACTTTATTGATTCGTTCTTCGATGCAGTATATAAAAATTAATCTTGATGGACAGCTAATATATGAATCTAAGGAACCAACAGACAGTTTATTTAAACTACCACATGCAAGTTTGTGGCAGTTTGTAGATATACCTGATGATAGTGAAGGTAAGAAGCTTTCTATATCATACTATTCACCTTATAAGGCTTTCGCTGGTACTATAAATCCAATTAATTACGGCAGTAGAAATTCTCTTTTTTACAATTATATTAAAAATAATATTATAGGAATCATTTCTTCTATTTTGGTTCTAATTATAGGCTTTATTAATATAGTTATTCATTTCTTTGTAAAGAAAAGTGAAGATAATCGTTTTTTATATTTAGGAATATTTAGTGTAGGGATAGGTATATGGACATTATCGGAAGTTAGAGTGCTTCAGTTTTTTATTGGAAATCGATTTGTCATAGGTGGGATAAGCTATATGATGCTTGGTATTTTCCCTGCATCAGCATTATTTCTAATAAGGGATGTTGCTATGACAAGACATAAGAAAATCTTTACTGGTCTTGGTATTTTCTTTATAGTTTCATTTTATATAAATCTTTTCTTACAATTTACCGGGATATTGGATTTTTTCTTAAGTATAAGATATGTTAATATTGTCTTATTTATATCAATAATTGTTGCTTTATATGAATTACTTTATGAAACATTTAAAAGAAAAAACAAGTGGGCAAAAAGAGTTTTAGAATATATGAGTATTTTATTGGTAATGGCTGCTTTTGAAACTATTATGTTTTTTATTAACGATTTTTCTTTTATTTCACATTTCACAAGTGTAGGTATATTAATATTTGTAGTATTAATGGGAAAAGATTCAATTAGGCATTTTCAACATTTATCTAAGGAAAGTTATGAAAAAGCTTATTATGAAAAGTTAGCCTATGAAGATGTTCTTACAAAAGGAAAAAACAGATTGTGTTATAACAGGAAAGTGGATGAATATCTTGAAGAAAAGAAATCTTTTAGATTGACGATACTTGACATAAACAATCTAAAAATTATTAACGATCGTTACGGACATGATAAAGGAGATGAAGCTATTGTATCTCTATATAAAATTCTTAAGGATGTATTTTCGGATTTAGGTACAGTATTTCGTATGAGTGGTGATGAATTTTCCGTATTGTCTTCTGCAATAGATGAAGAGGATTATAATAATATAACTTCAAAAGTAATTAAATCAGTAGAAGAACTTAACGATAAATTAGAATATCCTTTTTCAATAGCCATGGGGTCCAGTGTTTTTAATAGAAATAGAGAAAAATCCTTTGGTGAATTTTATCATGAAGTGGATCAGTTGATGTATAGAAATAAAAATGAACAAAAAATAAAGATTGTATAATTCTAACATTATAATATTCTAGAGATTATTAAACTAGTTCTAAAAACCATAAAAGAACTGGTTTTTTCTATGATTTTGATGGGATATCATATAAAATATATATTAAATCAATTAATCTGTGGAGGAATAATGAAAAACACTATTAAAACATTAATAGCACCATTGCTTATAATATTAATAAGACCAATAGGTCTTAACTTAA
>JAABRS010000194.1 GCA_011390775.1 Clostridia bacterium
ATCTTCCTGCTATTAAACATTTCTTCCTTGCTGTTGTTGATTATATAGTCTAAATCAATATCTACAGATAATCTCGGTAATTTGAATATTGTAAGATTAATTGCTGTACCACCTTTAAGTGCCAAGTTATCCTTAAGAATTGGATTTGTGTTAAAATAATCTAGTATATCAACCAATCTAGCAACTTTTTCTAATGTATCTCTTATAAAACCCATTTCTTTAGCTTTTTTTCCTAAAAATGTAATATCATAATTTGCCAATTATTTCACCCCTTTTTTATTAAAAAATCTATTAGGTATTACTAGTTTCCATTTACTATTGTAATGTGTATCATCTTTAATCTCATTTGATAGATAGCTACTACTCTTTCCTATCTTTTTATTACAGTATTCAATAAATTTTTTTGATATCTGTAATTCTTCACGGTAATAGTTAAGTATATAACCTGTTTTTTGATATAAACTCTGAGTATTATATATATCAAGATATTTCTTTAGTTTGCTTTCATCTAGATAATGTATGTTATCTAGAGAATTAAGTAGTTATTCTATTCCTCCTATCTTATTGAAATCATTTATATTATCAGTTACAGTTCTTTCTATATCTGTTATTCTAACTCCTGTTGTATTTTTTGCTTCTACGACACCTTCTTTGATTCTTGAAGAAATATATTTATAAGTTATACCTTCAAATTCAAAATGATTGAATTTAGATTCTGAAGAAACATATACTTCATAGAACACTTGATTTGTCAGTCCATAATATTCAAAAGCAGTATGATGTGATATATATGAAGTATCAGTTATAGCACATGCTATTTGATAACGATTAGCTAATATCTGGTCTGTAGCTAAGTTTACTACAGAATAAATATTTTTCCTGATTTTTTTGATCATACCTTTTTTCATAAGACGATTGAGTTGAGAATATGCAGTGTTTATATTACCAGACAACTTTTTTACATCATTAATCGAAAATACAGGATGTTTTGCTAATTCTTTATATACCTTCATTATAATCACCTTTCTTCATTTCGAAAATTATTCAACTTAAATTTAAATAATATCATTCTAGTTTTAAACAAATGAACAAATTATTTTTAATTTACTTTGATTTTATCATTTTATTATTTATATGTAAATAACTATATTCTTTTTTAAAATAAACTTTGTTAAGAATAGTTCCTATTGTGCAACTTGCGATTTTAAAATTTGAATTATAAGTTATTTAAAGGGGCTGTCGGTAAACAGCCCCTAATTATTAATTGATTTTAAATGTTACCATTAAAGCAGTAGTATAATTTCTTCCATATGCTAGGTAAACTTTCTTTGTTCTAGAAGAATGGTTATTATGAATGATCATATATTAATGGTTTTCAGAGTTACCATTATACATATATTCTTGAGTTTTTATAATGGTCTTTCCATAACGATTGGTAGTATAATAGTGGATTTTTAGACTATTCCAATTGTTTAGGAGTAGATTACCATTAAATGTAGCATGCCCTAAATTTTTTTTATTATCTTTTACTCTAATAATGAACACACTCATTCTATCATCTATATAAATAGCTTTTTCAAAATAAAATCTCTTGCTTCCAATTGCCAAGTTTCCGTAAATGAAATAATTATCAAAAGGTAAAATAATTATAAATCCTGAAATAGATGAAGAATTAATTTCTTCAGTTTCTTCTATACTAATAAAATAGAATTCTTCGTTTAATATTTTAAAATTGAGAACTACAAGTAATATTGCAATAATCAATACTACTTGTAATATAGTTCTTTTTTTAATTTGGGAGCATAGCACTGTTATCAATCACCAATCCTGTATTATAACTATATTTTTTTGGGTTTCTAAATCCTGCATTATATCTTGCGACAGCTTCATTCAGATTTCTTGTTAGTTCGTTCCAATATAAAGAATATTGATATTTCAAACCATTATAAAGCTTCGACGTTGTTCCATTTGCTCCCGTATCTTTGTGTGTAACATCCTCGTGTACTGTCATATTTGTTCTTCTAGATTCAGTTATAACCATTGGGATAAAACCTACCATATCATATACTTCGTGATAAACTATAGTATCATAATATGAATTCACAGTAGTTATAACTACGTTTCCATAATATGAAGTAGGAAAAGGAATCGCTGAAGCTAGTGAAGAAATAAAATTACCAACTGGATGAGATAACCCAATTATTACAAGGATAGATTGGGTTATAATCGATTCATATAAACCAGATTTAGTATCTATACTAACAGAACCTGAAATATCATATATTTCTCTTAATCTTGTATCACCTTGTAGACTTAATGGTTCTATTTCCACATCTTGTGTTAAAGGTTCATTATATTCTGATTGTTGATTATCAATACTACTTGTTAGTTCAATGGAATCAGTAATTTTAGTTCTCGATATAATATAAAGTTGCCCATCAAGTTCAATTGTATTTTGATCTGGTTTTAAAACATCATTTTTTTTAATTTTTTGATAATATGTATCTTTTACTTTGAAATTATAGTTGTTAATAAGTAAGAAATCGATGAAATCATTTGAAGTGAAATTAGAGCGAGAACAATTAATATCAATCTCATTTACATAAATAAATTCATCTAGAGTATTGTTATTTTTGTTGCTATCTGCAAAAACAATTGTATTCGCTATAATTAAAAATACAAGTGTTAAACTAATTATTTTTTTCATTTTTATTTTCCTCCATTAAATTTTTTGTATAAACTTTTATTTTTATTTTGTTTTTCATATGTTCTTTTACACTATATTTTATAGTTTGTTCTAAATTAGATTCAAAACAGTTAATACCATATTACATTGCTTATATAACTTGTACTTTCGACTACAGCTCCATCTACATAGACATATCCATAGGAAACATATCTATAGCTATATCCACTTTCTACATACCATTCATTTTTAAGCATAATACTGGTTCCATCAATACTTTTTGTCCAGTTCTTTACATTTTTCCAACTACCATCTTTGTACTGCTGTAGATACCCTGTAACCCTAACTTCTTCTGAGTTGTATGTATATAAATACGAGGACATCTGTGATTTTCCATAACTTGTTATATTAAAATCATTTTGAAAAAAGTTAATATAAGAAAATCTTGGTGTTATCACCTTTTCTTCATGCTCAACTGCATTTGCAGAGACCATGAATAAGTTTATCAAGAGAATAGCTATTAAAACAATGTAAGTAGAATTTCTTTTATTTAACGCCATAATTAAATCACCTACTTAAATTGGCCTTCACTATATATAACAATTTAAAGAGGTAATCTGTTACA
>JAABRS010000195.1 GCA_011390775.1 Clostridia bacterium
AAGGATATAAAGTTAATCCTCATCCTATAATGGGTCCATTTACTGTGGGTGCTAATATTAGAGGTATTAGTGATTTTTGTGCAGATACTATTGCAGAACCTGACTTAGTTAATAAAATACTAGATGTTGCTGTAGAAACTCAAATAAGGTTTATGCGAGCGCAAAAAGAAATTCTAGGTTCATTACATCATATATTTGTAGCAGATGATCTTTCTGCTTTTCTTAGTGAACCTGCGTATAGAGAATTTGTTCTTCCTAGATATGAAGAAATGTTTAAAGAATTTCCTGAAACTCAAAGATGGTTACATAATGATTCTACTGCACGTCACGTAGCACCTGCAATAGCTGATTCTGGAATGGTTGCTTGGCAATATTTGCCTTCTATTGCTCCGAAAGAAGCCTTAGAATTAACTAAGGGTAGAGTAACACTTTTAGGAGGATTAAAACCACTAGAATTACAAGGATGGACGGCTGATGAAACTTATGATAAGTGTATAGAAGTTCTTAAATCATTTGAAGGTAATAATAAATTTGTTCTTGGTGCAGGTGGATCTATAAATCAAGTACCCATTGAGAATTTAAAAGCTATGTTTAAAGCAGCAGATGATTATAAAATATAATTTTTCTATCAATTTAATATTAAATTGATAGAAAATAAAATGAAAAATAATAGAAATTTTTAACCTGGATATTTTTCCGGGTTATTTTTTTATGACTTAAATATTATAAATAAAGTATATTATACAATATTCTGGGTAAATAGATAATAGTTATCAATTGGAGGAATATATTTGTAAGTGTTTTAAGCATAAATTGAAAGGAGAGTACAATGAAAAAACGAATATTTAGTATAGTTATTTCTTTTATAATGATTTTATCTCTATCAATTGCACCAGCATTTGGAGAAACCAATGTTTGGTCGATAGAAGAAAGAGATGAAATTATAAAGGAAGCAGAATTAGAAGTTGAAAGATATATAGATAGCAAATCAGAGGAATTGAAAATAACAACATCAGATAGATTTCAAGAAAACTTAAATAAAACTAAAACTATGATGGAAGTTGAATTTGATTATTTTACAGTGCAGGAAGGATTTACCTATTTATTAAATCAATCACTAATTGAAAGTGATGATGAAATAAAACAGCAGCTTATTTCATATGCTCAGGATTATAACAGCTCTAGATCCAATAAACCTAGAACTGAAAGTAGAAAAGATAACATGGATGATGAAGATGCAGAAGACAATCAAAATAAAGCTCAAGATTATAATAGTTCAAGATCAAATAAACCAAGTACTGAGGTTTTTATTGGTGATGAAGATGAAGATAGTGATGATGACATAATTGAAGACAGTATATTTATAGATATTAGAATTCCAATAGACAAAAGTAATATAACATTAGTTGAAAACCTTGAAATCAATGAAATAGATTTTGATTTAAAGGATAAAAATTCTGATTTAGTTTTAGCAATGGTATTTGTATCTTCTATACAGGAAAATTTAAAGTCATCAGGGAATTTAAGTCAATGTGATTTAGAGAAAAATAAATTAGCTTTTTACTTCCAAGGCAAAGAAAACATAAATAATATGTATCTAAAGGATGAATTTTTCACCCAACTGATGATAAATGGTTCTGGAGATTGTGACGATACTGATCCAGAAATAAAACCAGGTGAAGAAGACCCAGACTTTAACGATGGTGACTCTGACGGTGATGGCATTGATGATGGTATTGAAGACAGTAAATTAATTTTCAAAATAGGAGATGAAAATGTCCTATCAGGAAATATTAGAAAAGTTTTAGAGGTTCCTCCATTCATAGAAAACAACAGAACTATGGTACCCTTTAGATTTATAGGTGAAGAACTTGGTGCAGAAATAAAATGGAATCCAGAAGAAAGAAAGGTAGAATATAAATTAGGTGATAACTTAATTGAATTATGGATTGGAGAAAATACAGCAAGGTTAAATGGTGAAGATATTATATTGGATGAAGATCCTTCAATAAGACCTTTTATAAAAAATTCAAGAACAGTTGTACCTATAAGATTCATAAGTGAAGCTTTAGGATTTGAAGTAATTTGGAATGAAGAAACAAAAGAAATTATGATAGAAGGAAATCCTCTTTATGAGGCTGAAGAAGTAGAAGGAGAAAATCCTTTATATAGTGAATAGATATAGCAAGGGTCCAAGTCATAGAGACTTGGACCCTGTTATGCTTAAATTACATTTACTTTTCTAGATATCCTTCCCAGCTTACCATAGTGTCTAAATCTTCTCTAATTTTTTGTTTTGCTTCAGGATATTTTGGATATCCAATAGGTATGAGTGTTACAGGTTCCATATTTTCAGGAAGTTCTAATACCTCTTTACACTTTTCAGCGTCAAAGGCACATACCCAGCAGGTTCCTAAATCATTAGCTGTTGCTGCTAGAGTAAGATGATCTACGGTGATGCCTATATCTACATCGCTGTGATCCTTTCCATCGTCTCTTGTCCAAGATTTATCGTGGTCTACTAAGGCTACGATTACAGCCGGAGCTGCCTTAAACCACTGAGGTTCATAAACACTTTGGATTTTCTCAAGCATGTCTTCTTCAGTTAATACTACAAAATGCCAAGGTTGATAGTTGTGAGCAGAAGGGGCAAATCTTGCAGCATCTAATACTTCAAGTATTTTTTCCTTTTCTACTTTTTTATCTTCAAATTTTCTAACAGAATATCTTTTTTCTACTAATTCTTTTAATTCTTTATAATTCATAAATTGTCCTCCTTTTATTTTTATTATAATTACATTATATCAAATATAGTAATCTTTACAAATTTAAACTTTTATCTCTTTAAGCTTCCCTTTGCATAATCCGCACCTATATTTATTTATGTTTGAAAATCTTCGAGTTCTTTTATATTCTTTGCTGCAGCTTTTGCATTTATATATCCAATTTATATTCTTTTCAGTTGCTCTTCTTTTAGAATATCTTTTCACTCTGCCACCTAAAGAAGTAATTCTGATAATTTCTTCTTTGAACTTTGGACCATGGTCCTTAATCTTTAAGTGAATCATTTCATGTATAAGCGTACATTCTATATCATTAGGGAAATCTTTATGATAGTGGGTTGATAATCGTATTATAGGCTTATTTGGTTTAGGGTAGCATACGCCTGCAGAAGCAGTTAATTTACCGGACCATTCTATTATTATATCAGATGACTTCGGTAAGGTATTATTAAAGTATTTACTGTTAAAAATCTCGTATAATTCGTATAAGTTGTTGTTCATGTTCACCTCTCTGTTA
>JAABRS010000196.1 GCA_011390775.1 Clostridia bacterium
TTTTGTAGGAGCAGAGAATGAAGAAAACTTATGAAATAGAGGATTTTAATATAAAGATAGGTAAGTTACCTAAAGGGAAAACAAATAAAATATCAGATGTGCAAGGGATAAAAGTAGGTCATTATACAATTGATACAGATGAAAACAAAACTGGTGTGAGTGTAGTTATACCTAAAAGAAGCAATATGTTTACTGAAAAATTTATCGCAGCTTCTCATGTTATAAATGGATTTGGTAAAACAACAGGGCTAGTTCAATTGAACGAACTGGGGACTTATATTGGACATGGAAGTGGTGAAGTTGTAATTGGATTTAGTACTGCAAATATAATAAAAGAAAAAGAAAACTCAGAAATTATTAATTTAAAAACTATTAATGAAAATTCAATTGAAAAAATATTTAGGGCAGTTGTAGAAGTTGTTGAAGAATCTGTATTAAAATCTATGTTAAACGCAGAAAGAGTTGAAGGATATAGAGATAATGTAAAAGAAAGTTTAAGAGATTTTTTATAATAAGGAAACAAATACTCCATAATTAATTTGGGGCATTTGTTTTTTTGTGGTAAAATTAGAAGAGATATTTATGACGAGGAGGTCTATTATGAATCTTAGTGAAAGAGATAAACTTCTCCAGGAAGTTTATGACACTGCTTACGAATATGAGAAAAAATACGGTGGATGTTCTCAAGCTGTATTAGGAGCAATTAAAACAATTACAGGAAAAATAACAGACGAAGAATACAAAGCAGCCACAGGTCTAGCAGGAGGTATAGGTCTTAAAGGATATGCTTGCGGAGCTTTAACTGGCGGGACTATGGCTATAAGTAGTTTTTTAGGAAGAGAGTACGACAACATGGAAGATCCTGAAGGAGTTAAAGCACAAACTTTTAAGCTATCCAGAAGATTAGCGGAAAAGTTTGAAGAATACTACGGCTCTGGAAAATGCAGTGAAATAAACAAAAAATTATTTGGTAAATCTTTTAATTTATGGATAAGAGAAGAATATGAAGAATTCGACTCATTAGGTGCCCACGATGATAAATGTACATCTGTATGTGGGAATTCTGCAAGATGGACCATGGAAATTTTACTGGATGAAGGACTTTACGCTGTAAATAATAAATAACAGCTAATTGTTAAGAAATATTAATTGTATATATCCAAAATGGATTGACAATTTTTTGATTATTTACTACCATAAAGAATAGAGATATAAAGGTGTATGTGTTATTTAACCTTTATTACAATAAGTTATAATTAATCAAAGAATGAATATATTTACAAAAGGATTATAGGTTGCCTAAATAACCTAAATTCAAAAACAAGGAGAGTAATATGAGTTTATCAAAAAGAATTGAAGAACTTACACTTGAACTAACTAACATTAAAAGTATTGTTGGATCTAAGAGCGAATTAGATTCTGTAAATGCTGTATATAAAAAGTTTGAAGAAATGGATTACTACAAAGAAAATCCAGACCAGCTAAAATTTGTGGATTTTGAAAATGATCCTCTTGAAAGAAAGAGTGTTGTAGCAACAATGAAGGGCAAAAAAGGAAACAGCAATAAGACCCTTGTACTAATAGGTCATACAGATACTGTAGGAATTTCAGACTACGGTAATTTACAAGAATATGCAACAAAACCTTTTGAATTAGCAGAAAAGCTTAAAGGAGTAAGTCTTCCAGAAGATGCAAAAAAAGATTTAGAATCTGGAGAATGGTTGTTTGGAAGAGGAATTTTTGACATGAAGTGTGGAGTTGCTACACTTATGTGCATAATGGAAGATATATCAAAAGATTTAGAAAACTTTGAAGGAAACATAGTATTTGGAGCAGTTGGTGACGAAGAAGGAAACTCAGGCGGAATGCTTTCTGTAGTACAAGATTTAGTTAAAATTCAAGAAAAAGAAGGATTTGAATATTTAGCTGTATTAGATACTGACTATATGACACAGCTTTATCCTGGAGACGACAACAAGTATATATTCGTTGGAACCGTTGGTAAATTAATGCCTTCTTTCTACGTAGTTGGTAAAGAAACCCACGTAGGTGAAGCATATAAAGGATTAGATCCTAACCAGTTGGCTGGAGCAATTACCAATAAATTAAATCTTAAATTTGAATTTTGCGATGTAGCAGAAGGAGAAGTTTCTCTTCCACCTATAACTTTAAGACAAAAAGACTTGAAAGAAGAGTATTCTGTACAGATAGCTAAAACAGCAACACTTTACTTTAACTATTCTACTCACAAAACTACTCCTGATGAAGTAATGGTTAAATTAAAAAAAGCTGCTAATGAAGCATTTACTGAAGTAGTAGATGATTTAAACGATCAATACAAACAGTTTTGTGAAGCAAGTAATTTCCCTCATGAAGAACTTCCTTGGAAACCAAGAGTTATGTCTTTCCAAGAATTATATGAAGCTATGAAAGATGAAATGGGAGAAGAACTTGATACTAAGATAGAAGAAATCAAAGAAGAACTATTAAAAGATAAATCTTTAGACGAAAGAGATTTCAGTATGAGAGTGGTACAAGAGGTTCATAAACTATGGTCTGATAAAGATCCTGTAGTAGTAGTATACTATTCCCCTCCTTACTATCCACACATTTATGTTGAAGGTAGCGAGCCTAAAGATAAGAAGCTTCTTGAATCAGTTGATGAAGCAGTAAATACTGTGGAATCAGACTATAAAATTGTAAGCAAGAAATTCTATCCTTATATATCAGACTTAAGTTTTGTATCTGCACCTAAGGATCCTAAGATTATGGAAGCACTAAAGAGCAATATGCCTGCATTAGACTCTAAATACAAATTACCATTAGATGCAATGCAAAAGCTTGGACTTCCAGTAGTAAACATAGGACCATTTGGTAAAGATGCTCACAAATTCACTGAAAGACTTGAGAAGAAGTATTCTTTTGAAGTAGCACCGGAACTAGTTAAAGAAACAATCAAAAACTTACTTTCCAAGTAATATATAAAATTCAAATGCGCCTCGAAAGAGGTGCATTTTTTGACATAAAAAAGACATACCTTGATTTCCAAGATATGTCTTTCAAATATAAAAGGAGTATCTTGATTACTGTTTTATTTTATAATTTTGTTTAGGTCTTCCTTTTTTACCGTATTCGTAAACTGTATCTATTAAATTGTTTTCTTTTAAATAGACTATGTATCTATTTACAGTTTGATATGCTAGCCCTGACACTTCTGAAAGTTCTTCAATAGTTAAATATTTATTAGCTTTTCTTAAAGAATCAAGTATTAAATCTAAAGTGTTTTTACTTATGCCTTTT
>JAABRS010000197.1 GCA_011390775.1 Clostridia bacterium
ATCAACTTGAAAAAGAAATTATTCCAAAACTTGATTACTCAAAAAAAACTTTAAGAGTCTGGTCTTCCGGATGTTCAACTGGGGAAGAAGTATACTCTATTGCAATATTATTAAACGAATATAAGGAAAAAAACAATCTTGACGACATAGAAATTAAAATTTTTGGTACAGATATAGATAAAGAAGCATTAGATATAGCAAGTAAAGGTTATTATCCAGATAGTATTTTATCAGATATTAAGAAAGAATACATAGAGAAGTATTTCGTAAAAGAAAAAAACGGTCGAAGAATAAGTGAAAAAATAAGAAATCTTGTGGTATATGCTAAACACAATGTACTCAAAGATCCACCATTTTCAAAGCTTGACCTTATAATATGCAGAAATTTATTTATATATATAAAACCGGAAATTCAACAAAAAGTAATGTCAATGTTTTACTATTCATTAAATAAAAATGGATATTTAATGCTTGGGACAAGCGAATCCCTTGGAAACATACAGGAAGCTTTTGAAATAATAAATAGTAAAAACAAACTCTACAAATATAAAGAAGGATACAAAACCAGTATTGAGGATAAAGTACACATAAATAATGCATTAAGTGTAAATCCAGGAATTACAAAAACAAATAGATATATGTATAAACCTGTAAAATTCGATAAGCTTATTTTAGAAACTTTAAACAAGGTCCTACCACCCTCTGTAGTTTTAGATGAAAATGGCAACATCATACAAGTTTTTAATGATGTGTCTGAATTTTTATCTATAAATCCAGGAAGATTCTCAACTAACATATCTTCAAATGTATCTGAAGATTTATCAATATATATCAACAACATAATGAGAAGATTAAAAAAAGATAAAAAAGATATAATCTTTGAAAAAATAATCGGTTTAAAAAAATTAAAGGGAAGAAGCCTTACGGTTGAAGGGAAAATAATAAATTTAGAGAATCAGGAATATTATTTAATATCTTTTAAAACTGAAAAAGATGATAGAATAAAAAATGTAATTAAAAAAGAAGTAGAGGAAAAAGAAGAAACAGATGAAAAAATAAGATATCTTGAAAACGAACTTAAAAGTTCAAGAGAAAGCTTACAGGCTACTGTAGAAGAACTAGAGACATCCAATGAAGAATTACAATCATCAAATGAAGAATTAATTGCATCTAATGAAGAGCTTCAAAGTACTAATGAAGAACTCCAATCTGTAAATGAAGAGCTTTTTACTGTAAATAGTGAGTATCAAATAAAGATTGATGAATTGGTAAGTTTAAATAATGATTTAGATAATCTAATAAAAAATACTCAAATAGGAGCATTATATATAGATAGAAAACTTCAAATTAGAAGAATAACACCGGTAGTTTCAAAAATTACTAATATAATGTCTACAGACATTGGTAGACCTATTTCCCACATATCTGTATCAAATTACTATCCGGAATTACTAGAGGATATTAATAAAGTAGTTGAAGATTTGAAAGGGATTGAAAAAGAAATAAAGGATGAAGAAGGAAATTACTGGCTAACTAGAATAAGACCTTTTAGAACAGAATATAATTCAATAGAGGGAGTAATTGTAACCTTTGTTGACATAAACAATTATAAAGAACAGGTAGATAAAGCCGATAAATATAACAGAAGGATAATACAGATATTAAGGTCTGGACGTATTTCGTGGTGGGAATGGAATATTAAAAATAATAAAGTTATGTATGATGACATGAAAGCAGAAATGTTAGGATATAGTCCCGAAGAATTTCCAAATGATATTTATGAAATATGCGATTTAATTCATCCTGAAGATTATGAAAAAACTATGGAGACAATGAGAAATCACATGGAAGGCAAAACAGAAGAATGGAAGGCAGTATATAGAATCAGAAAAAAAGACGGTAGTTATGGAAAATTCTTCGACAGGGGAAAAATTAGCCAACGAAATAAGGATGGTAGTCCTATTTATGCAGTTGGTGTAGTAATTAACATATCCGATATGAATAGCTAAAAAAGGAGGATATAAAATTGCAGCTGGAAAATAAGGAAATTTTAAAAACAAAAATTAAAGAGATTATAAATAACCAAGTAAGCCCAGAAAGCTTAATAAATAAAAAATCAGTGAATGAATTGGCTGAAGAGATTTCTGTATATCATCAAGAACTAGTATACCAAAATCAAGAATTAATAAGAATACAAAGAGTTCTTGAAGAATCAGAAAATAAATTCAAGTCCTTGTTTTTTGATGCACCGGTTGGATATGTCTTTTATAAAACTACTGGGGAAATAGAATTATTCAACAGTTCTTTTAGTAAAATGATATCTCCTGACAAAGAATTAATAAAAGGAGACAATATTACCAAACATATTGCGCCTGAGTACCAAGATGCATTTTATCTTCACATGAAAAATTTGGATAAAAATGGAAAAGATAATGAGTTGGAATTAAAACTCCTAGGTAAAAATAAAAAAATAGACGTTAAAGTAATGAGCAGTATTTGGGAAATAAATAAGGAAAAATTTATAAAATCTACCTTTATGGATATATCAGAAATCAAAGACGTCAATAGAAGGATAGAGTATTTAAGTTATAGAGATCAACTTACTGGAGCATATAACAGAAGGTATTTTAATGAAGAATTAAAGAGACTAGATACAAAAAGAAATTTCCCCCTATCAATAGTAATAGCAGATGTTAATGGATTAAAGATTATAAACGACACCTTTGGACATGATGTAGGAGATAGAATTTTAAAAAGATTTGTAAAAACTACTAAAGACATACTCAGATCTGATGAGATTATTGCTAGAATGGGTGGAGATGAATTTGCTATTCTTTTGCCAAATTGTGAAAAGAACTGTACTGAAAAAATTATTATAAGAATAAAAGAAAATATAGAACAGCAGGAAATTGAAGGTTTAAAGATTTCAGTAGCATTAGGATATAGTACTAAGACGGAAAGCAAATATGATATTGATAAGGTTAAAAAAGATGCTGAAGATACAATGTATAAAGATAAAATATTTGATGAAAAAAGCAAAAAAAGAAAAATAGTACTAACCATGTTGACTACATTACATGAAAGATATAAAAGAGAAGAAGAACATTCTAAAAGAGTCAGTGAATTATCATATAAAATAGGTAAAGCTATGAATCTAAATCAGGATAAAATTAATTTATTGAAAGTATCAGGATTGCTTCATGATATTGGTAAAATTGCAATAGATTATAGTATTATAAATAAAAAAGAAAAATTAACACCTG
>JAABRS010000198.1 GCA_011390775.1 Clostridia bacterium
GTTTTTTTGCCATTTCTTTCACCTCTTATTTATTCTATAATATATTTATACTATATTAATATTAATCATATATTAGCGAAATATTAGAAATTCATTAAGTTTCCTTTATTAAAGTACTTTTTGTTAAATAATCTTTTTTTAATCGGTAATGACATTCAATGTACTTTTTTTCATATTTCAAAATAGTTTTTTCCACTTCTTTATATTTTTGAAATCCACAGTGTTCCATAGATTTTATTGAATTTATGTTACTTTTCCAAACCTGGGCATGGATTTCTTCAACTTGCAGCTCATTAAAAGCGAAGTTGTATACTAATTTTCTTGCTTCTTTCATATAACCTTTTCGCCAGCAGTGTTTTGCCAGTCTTTGAGATTCCGCCGGGATAATCCTTGTGCCGTCTATTTGCTGTACTGGTTTCCATAAATAATAAAACCCAATGGTTTTTCTGGTATCAATATCAACAATTGCCCATGAGTATAAATCGTTGCTCTTGCAGTAATTTTTTATAGATTGTCTTACTTCATTTACGTTTTTTGGTACCTCTGTACCAAGCCATTGATGAATTTCAGGATTTTTTAAAATTATATAAAGTTGCGGTGTATCCTTATCTACATCCAACTCCCTTAAAAGCGTCTTGTTAGAAAATAGTGTAGGTTCACTCTTACCGTTTATCATAGTTCTCCTTATCTGTAATTATTATATATATTATATCACATCTAGTGAGATTTTTGAAAAACAAAAATAGCATATCAACATGATATGCTATTATAATTTCATTTTTTTAATTATATTGTGTCCCTATATATGCTGATGGATTCATTGTAGTTCCGTATTTTCTTACCTCGAAATGTACATGAGGTCCTGTGCTATATCCTGTGTTACCTACAGTTGCTATTGTTTTTCCTTGATATACTTTTTCCCCTACACTTACATATAGTTGATTGCAGTGAGCATATCTAGTTGTAAAACCTCCACCGTGGTCAATTTCTACTAAATATCCGTAATCTCCATACCATCCGGCATATATTACTACTCCTCCGTCGGCAGCCTTTATAGGTGTGCCAGTTGATGAAGCTATATCTATCCCGTGGTGGAATCCCGACCATCTTGGTCCATATCTTGAAGATATATATCCAGTAGGTAATGGGTTATTAAAGTAACCTGTACCTTTTTTCGGTGGTGGTTCTTTTACACCATTGTAAAGTACTTCTGCTACAGGTTCTTCAATAGTACTTTCTTCTATTACGTTTCTACTAATCTCTACGCCATTTTCTTTTATTATTTCAGCCTTAACTTCTACTACCCCATATTCTCCGTTTCTTTTTGTCTGGTATTCATCGTTATACAACCATGATACCTTTTCATATTCAGTCTCATAAGAAACTTTTTGTTCATATACTGCTACTTCTTTAGTTCTTATTCCTATGTAGGGTTTAGGTACTATTAAACTTAATTCGTCTCCAGGATGAATTAAGTTAATATTTACATCTGGATTAGCAGATATTAATTCTGAAACCGATATTCCATACTTGGATGCTATAGTCCATGAGTTTTCTCCATTTTCAACTACATGAGTTTTTTCAACTGTTGTTCCCTTTTGAATATAATACAAAAGTTCATTGTAATTATTTAAATCATCTTTATGTGCTTGAATTTCCTTTATATTAACCTCTTGAGCTAGTTCTATTTCTACATCATCCGAGTTTTTCGTCATTTCATAATAAGGTGCTTTAATATCTTCTATTAACTGTTCTGCCATTTCTTTTGATGGCAGTTCACCTATAATTTCACCATCAACTTCTATTCCGTAAGCTACAACATCGTACTTTAATTTACCTCTAAATTTATTGAGTATACTAATCTTTCCGGTCAGTTCTCCATCCTCAGCATGAGAATCCACTATATCTATATCATTAAGTATTTTTACATCCATACCTTCTTTAAATTGAAGATTTTCTTTAATTTCAAAAACAACCTCATCAAAATTTTCTTCGTTTCTTAGTTCTCCAATAAATTCTCCATCTACATAAATCTCTTTTGATCTCGTCTCTTTTTCGTGAAGAGCCTGTGCTTGAGCTTCAAGATTTTTAATATTGTAGACATGAGAAATAGTCAGTACTAACATTGTTATAACTAAAAGCACTGATACCCTTCTTAAGAGATGATTTTTAAATATATTATTGTTTTCAAAGAAATTGCTTGATATGTTTTTCATATATTGTCTCCACTCGATTTTGACGTACCCTTTTTTATTTTATCATAAATAATGTTTCAAGAAAAGTGCATTTTTTATATTGTATTTTTTATAATGTATTTTTAACAAATTACATTTTTTATTATAATATCTAATTAAAATAAAATCAAATTTGATTTTATTTGACTTTTTATAAAGAAAAATAAAAAAGCAGTAGGGTTTACCCCACTGCTTACATAATAAAAAATAAGGGTAAACAGCCATCATAGGTATAAAACCTTTAGATCTGTGTCTTTGCGTCTCCATTTTTCAATGGATTTGCCTTTTTCCATACAATATTTAATTTTCTTAATTTTCATTATATATTTAATATGTAAACATTACAAGAGAAATATATATTACTTTAATGTATTGATTAAATTATCTACTATAATATGTTATAATGAAAAATATCATTTTAATACAAGGATTGATGTTATGGCTTTTTATAAAGAAAAACAAAAAATGGATTTAGGAAACACGAATTTTGAAAATATATTCATAAATGACTATATGCCCCAGGCAGATGGTCTTTTTGTGAAAGTATATATTTTAGGGTATAAATATTCTCAAGATGTAGAAGATAATTTTAGTAACACCTCTATATCTAAAAATCTTAATATGAAAGAAGAAAAAGTAGACGAAGCATGGTCATATTGGGAAGATCAAGGTATTATTAGAAGGAAATATCATAATGACGGAAAATATGATGTTGAATTTATGAACCTAAAACAACTTTATGTAGAAAAAGTATACAGCTGTAGTTCTGAACCAACAGAAGTATCCTTCAATGATTTAGTAGATTCAAACAAAAAAGAATCTACCAAAGAAATGTTTAGCGAACTAAGGAGAATTATAGGAAGAGAACTAACCTTTAATGAAAAAAGAAAGGTGCTATCTTGGAAAGAAAAATTTTCTTTTAATAATATAATAATAATTCAAGGTTTTATATATTGTGTAGAGAGGAAAAATATTAAGAGTCTTAAATATA
>JAABRS010000199.1 GCA_011390775.1 Clostridia bacterium
TTTCGAATCCCATCAAATATAGGTATATCAGTTCCGCAAATACCTGCTTTTTTTACCTTGATTAGTACTTCGTTATCCTTTAGTACCGGAATTTTAGCATTTTTAACAACAGACATATTGCTTTCACGATTCATTACTACAGCTAGCATGTTGACCTCACTTTATGAAACAATTTCTTTTATAATCCTCATAAAATTTCCACTTTTGATTTTTTCGATATCCTTTTCTGAATACCCTTTTTGACTAAGTATAGAAATAAGTTTTGGAACTTTTGATACGTTTTCCAATCCCTTTACAGTTTCTTCGGAATCTTCAGCAAAACTTGCCATTGTATCACCAGTTAAAAAATCACAAAAATCAAATCCAAATCCTACATGTTCTATTCCTGCAAGCCCTACAATATAATCAATATGACTTGCTAAATTCTCAATATTTCTTTTTTCTTTATCTTTGTGTATGAAATCCGGGAATGCATTAATACCTATTATACCACCTAAATTTTTTATTTCTTTTATTTGTTCATCTGTTAAATTTCTAGGATGATCACACAACTTTTTACAGTTTGAATGGGATGCAATTATAGGGTTTGTAGCTAATGAAGCTATATCCCAAAAAGATTTTTGGTTTGCATGAGAAACATCTACCAACATTCCTAGTTTTTCCATTCTTTTAATAATTACTTTCCCTAAATCTGTTAATCCTCTGTCTTGATTACCTTTTACTCCAGTTGCTAGTTTGTTTTCTTCATTCCAAGTCAAACTTGCATGCCTAGCTCCAAAATTATATAAAGCATCTATTGTACCATCATCTTCTTCTATATAACTTAGACCTTCTAATCCAATCATAGCTCCAAATTTATTTTCTTCTTTAGCTATTTTAAAATCTTTAAAACTTTTAACAATCTTAATTATATCTCTATTGTCATTTATTTCAACAGACATATTTCGTAATATTTCTAATAATCTACTCTTAGGATTTTTGTCAAAAGGTGGATCTATCCATATTACAAATATTCCTGCGTCTACTTTTCCTTCTTTGTATTTATCTAAGTGGAATTTTTTAATGATGTTCCTTTCACCGTTCATTCTTTTTTGTGTTACATCTGTCCATATGTCTCCATGTGCATCGAAAATCATAATTAATCACCTACCTTAAATTTACTGGCGGTATAAAACCGCCAGTGTGTTGCTACATTGTTTGTAGAAATGTTCCCATAAATATTCCAAAATAGTTTCCTATAACATAACCTAAGGTTCCAACTAATAATATAGGTACTATTAGTCTATCCCAACCTTTTGCTATTCCCATAGCTGCAGCTGTTGTAGGTCCACCTATATTTGCATTTGAAGCAAGTATGATTTCTTCAAGATTGAATTTAAACAGTTTTCCAAATCCAAAGCTGAATACCATATTAAAGAAAACCATTATTACACAAAATACTAAAAGTAATGGTGATTTTTGTAGTATTAGAGGAACTGATGCCGGAACACCTATTACTACAAAGAATATGTATATAAGAAATGTTCCTATTTCTTGTGAACCTTTAATGTTGCCCATATAATTTGGTAAATATGTAGCTAATAACATTGTGAATGTAGTTATCAATATGTATTTATTACCTAATAATCCAACTACTAAGGCCATAAAGAAATTTGTATCTGGAATTGCATTAGATATTATTGATGCTAATTTATCAGATACTGCAACTATAACGAATGCTGTTGCTATTGCGAATGCTATATCTTTAAGAGAAATTTCTTTTCCTCCCCAATAAGATGCAGCTTGAGTTTTAGATTCGTCTCTACCGTTTTTCTCTAGTTCATCTATGTGAGGATGTCCAAATTTACTCAAAAAGAAATTTGATGTAGGTATTGCAATTAATACGAAGAAATAAACAGCCATTAATAGATTGTCAGCAACAACTGCTGCTGATGCAAGTTCTCCTGGCGCTTGGAAAGTTTCTGCCATTGCTGCAAAATTTACACTTCCTCCTGTATATGATCCAGCCATCATTGCTCCAACTTTGTATAATTCCGGTACATAATCTTTTAGTATTATAAATCCAACAACTGCTCCTACCATCGTCCCAGCTGAGCTTATAAGAAAAATACCCATTATCCTACCGCTTTCTCTCCATATTTTTCTTACATCAGCTTTGAAAAGTAGTAAAGGTATTGCTAAGGGTACAACATATCCCCATACATTGTCGTATGTTGGTGCATCTAGAGGTATAACTTTAAAATTTGATAATAGCATTGCTAAAACTAATCCTATGACACAACCAGTAATCTTTGAAGCCCATGAATACGTTTGCTCTAAATAAATTGATAGTGCTGCTATACCTGTAAGTATTGCCCACAGAGCCCAAGTATTATCTACGCTTATTAATGTTCCCATAATTTGAATCCTCCTAATATTTTATTTAAAGCTATTTCTTTTATTAACTTCCCTCCTTTATTTGATTTAGCTTTTGCTTATATATTAATGCAAATATAGTGCCAATTTTATAATGTCTATATCCTAGTTTTATCAGTGAAATATTGATAAAAAATTAGCTATATACTTGTTCTTGAATCAAACATTGTTTAGTAATTGCTATAACTGTTCAAAAAAGCAAATATTCTTGATACACAACTGTATCAAGAATATTTGCTTTTGAATCACTCCTGAATATTATATTTTTTTCTTTTTCTCACTACACTTGGTTGGCTTATACCTAAATGTTTTGCCGCTTCTCTTGTATTTTTGTATTTTTTTAGACTTTCTCTAATATAGAACTTCTCAATAGATTCTAAAGCTTCATTCAATTCATATCTATCTATATTGTAAATATTATTCTCGTTTTCACTGTTGCTTTTTATTAATTCTTTCATATGTTGACTTTTAATAACATCATCATCTACTAGGACAACCATCTGTTCTATAGTATTTTTAAGCTGTCTTACATTTCCCGGCCATTTATATTTTTTTATTTCAATAAATGATTCGTCGCTAAGAATTTTGTTTTTATTGTATTTTGCATTGTATTCGTGAAGAAAATTATTTGCAAGTAAGTCTATATCATCTATTCTTTCCCGCAAAGCCGGTACATGAATTGGTAGTACATTTAATCTATAATACAAATCTTCTCTGAATTTTTTTTCTTCAATTAATTTTAATAAATCCCTGTTCGTTGAAGCTAATATTCTAACGTCAATTTTAATTTTTTTAGATTCT
>JAABRS010000200.1 GCA_011390775.1 Clostridia bacterium
TCTTATGAATCAAGAATAGTAGATGATAGTTTTCCAAATAAATCATAAATTGTAAAAAATAGTATAAATGAGATCGACGAATTAGATTTTGATGAAGAAGAAAGAATAAGAAAAGTCTTGAAGGCTTTTAGAAATAATAAAACAAAAACGGCAAAATACTTAGGTATTTCTAGAAAAACACTATACAAAAGGTTAAAAGAATACGATATAGACTATTAATATCTTAAAATAAACAATAAAGTAACAATAAGGTAACAAAATATAAACAAATAAGTAACAAAAAATACACAGTATTTAAAATAATATTGTGTATTTTTTATATAAAAAAACTCTTTGAAAAATATAAACATCAATTCAATATTGATATATGAATATTTATAGATTTTCAATAAACTACTAATTATTTTTTGGCACACAAATTGCTTTATATATAGTTAATTAAAAAAAATAGGAGGATTCATAATGGATTGGAAAAAGATTTATGATGAAAAATTAGTTTCTGTTAAGGAAGCTGCAAAGAGAATCGAAAGTGGAGATACAGCTTGGTTTGGACCATGTTCTTCTGCACCTATACAGTTGATGGAAGAAATAGCTGATAGGGCAGATGAGTTGAAAGATGTAGACTTAATATCGGGAATGGCACTACACCCATATAAGTTTTTACAATCACCAGATTATATTGGCAAACTAAATTACCATACAATATTTTACGGACCTTTTGAAAGAAGTGTATATAAGTTTGGCAATGTTAACGTTAACTCAGTACACCTTTCAGAAATTTTCTATGCATTGAAAAATATTTATAAAACTAATGTGCTTCTGGCAGATGTTTCTTTGCCGGATGAAGAAGGTTACTTGTATTATGGACCAATGGGAGTAGCGGCTAATGGAGAAGTAGCAGAGATAGCTGATAAGATTATTGTTCAGGTTAATAAGTTTCAACCTAAGGTATCTGGAGTAAAGCACAGAGTTCATGTAAGTGAAGTAGATTGCATATGTGAGTATGATCACAAATTACCAGAACTACCACAACCACCAGTAACAGATATAGATAAGAAAATAGCAGAATTAATATTACCTTTAATACCTGATGGAGCTACTATTCAAATAGGACTTGGAGGATTGGCTAATGCTGTAGGTTATGGATTAGAGAGTAAAAAAGACTTAGCGTGTCATACGGAAATGTTTACAGATTCTATGGTACACCTAGCTAAAGAAGGTGTTATGAACGGAAAAATGTATGCGGCATTCGGTTTAGGCGGAACAGAGTTGTATGAATTCGTTGGAGAAGGAAAAGTTCAATTAGCACCTATAAGTACTGTAAATAGACCTAATGAAGTAGCAAAAAATGATAATTTTGTTTCAATAAATGCTTGTTTGATGGCAGATCTTACTGGACAGGTTGGTTCAGAATCACTAGGACATAACTTGTATAGTTCAACTGGTGGACAGCTAGACTATGTAAAAGGAGCAAACGGATCAAAAGGCGGCCAGAGTTTTCTATGTATGCCATCTACTAGAAAGGTAAAAGACGGTTCTTTAAAATCAACGATTACACTTAGCTTCCCAGCAGGTGAAATTATTACTACACCGCGTTCTGAAGTTATGAATATTGTAACAGAATTTGGAATAGCAAATTTATATAATAAACCTATATACCAAAGAGTAGAGGAAATGATTTCAATAGCTCACCCTGATTTTAGAGAGAGTCTAAGAAAAGAAGCAGTTCAAGCCGGTATGATAAGAGAATAATGAAAAACCTAAATAATATAAAAGTATTAGAAAGGAGGCGGTAATGTGGTAGACAAACAATTAATATCAAATTTAAATACCTATAGAGTAAGGATTAACCAGCTAAAAGAAGCTATATATGACTACGATAATGATAAAAGATATAGCTATCAAGAATTAGGAGTAAGATCTGATAAATTAGCTTATTTTCTAAATGAAATACTAGACTTAAAAAAGGGAGATAGGATAGCTTTCTGTGCTCAGAATACACTAGAATTCATTGATGGTTTTTATGCCAGTTGTAAAACTGGAATTATAGTTACCACTTATAACTGCTTGTTGAATAATGATGAGCTTGGAGAGTTAATTGATAATGAAAGTCCGAAAGTAATTTTTTATGATTATAAATATAAAAAAACCATTGATTATTTAAAAAATATCTATACAAATATTATATTTGTAAGATTAGGAGAAAAAAAAGAAAAGAATGATGATTATTGCTATGAAGATATAATGGATATCCACTTAAAAGAAAAAGTAGAATACGTAGACTTGAGTATGGAAGATATTCAGATGTTAATTCATACAGGAGGAACTACAGGATTACCTAAAGCAGCTAAAATGTCTTATAGATCAATTTATTATAATTCTTTAAGCGAAGTACTAACCTTAGGACTTAGTAGTAGTGATTCTGTTTATGTATTTTTACCCTTTTTTCACACTGCTGCCTGGAATGTTTTAACTCTACCTCTTTTGCTTTCTGGAGGAAGAATAATTTTGACTAAACAATTTGATCCTAGAATAGCATTAAAAATCATAGAAGAAGAAAAACCTACAGTGGCAATAGGTGTAGAAACGATTTACAGGTTAATGGCAGAGCAAAAAGAGTTTAATGAAACAGATTTTTCATCTTACAGATGGATGTTGAGTGGAGCTGCACCTATTTCAAGAGAAACCATGGAGATCTATTGGGATAAAGGAGTTAAGATTGTAAATGCTTACGGTATGACTGAAATAGGTCCCAACAATTTAGCACCACCGGTAAATGAAATGACAATAGATGATATTAAAGAAAAATGGAATTCAGCTGGAAAACCTATGTTTTTTAATAATGTAAGAATAGTAGATGAAAAGGGAAAAGATGTAGGAGATGGAGAATATGGAGAGTTAATATGGAAAAGTAATTTGATTTTTTCTGGTTATTTTAATAATGAAGTAGGAACAAAACAAGTCTTGAAAGATGGATGGGTTTATACGGGAGATATTGGAAAAAGAGACGAAGATGGCTTTTACTACATTAATGGTAGAAGAAAAAATATGTACATAACCGGTGGAGAAAATATTTTCCCTATAGAAATAGAAATGCTTCTAAACAGTAATCCAAATATAAAAGAATCATGTGTAATTGGAGTTAAGGATAAAAAATGGGGTGAAGTAGGAAAAGCGTTG
>JAABRS010000201.1 GCA_011390775.1 Clostridia bacterium
AACCATTTATAAATTTTAAGTATCAATTTTATGCATTCATCCTCATTAGATTCTACTTCGTAGTTTTCTATAAGTTCAACTGCTGTTTTTTGTCCTATGTAATCAAATAGAATACTTTTTTCTTTTATATCATCTTTAATAATATTAGGTATCTTAATGTTTTCTCCTTTAAGAATATCATAAAAAGATTTTTCTTTATTGAAATTGCTAATATCACTATATTTTTTTAATACTTTAAATTCTCCATCGATTTTAACTAAATACACATTATTTTTTTTTGATTTAAATCTTTTTACAATTTCCATTTTACAATTTCTCCACTACATCAAATTCTTGACATACTACCAACATATCTTCATTGAATTCTTTACCTACTTCTTTAAGTTCTTTAGTAAAATAATCTATATGTACATTTCTCCAGTATTTTAGGCTTTTATCTCCTTCGCCTTCTATATATGCAAATTCTTCATCCACATCTTTAAATGGAATTATCGATACTTTTTTATTTTTAATTACACATACTGGTTTTCCTTCCCAATCTGTTATTATATTTAAATCTCCTGCTTCAGGAATTTTTTCATCCTCTACTTCATACCAATATTTCAAGGAAGCTGTACCTCTTTTTATTCCTTTAAGAGTTAGTTCAGCCAATTCGTTGGCATTTTTTTCATCAGCACAAAAGTACCATGCTTTATCAAAATTTTCTTTTCCTTTTTTTAATGATTCTTTATATTGTTCTAATAATTTTTTTACTTCTTTATCCATAATTTAAACCTCCTCTTTATAATTTTACTTTATTAATATTATAATTAAAACTGCCTTATCTGAATTGATATGGCAGTTTCTAAATTTATTATATTTTACATATGCTTCTTTAATTCTTCTTTAAGTTTCTCAGATGGTTTGATATAACTGAATTCAATTGATTTTTTGAATAAGTTATAAGGATAAGTTTTTAATCCTTCTAGGCTCACATTCCACTGAGGATCTGGAGATACAACAGGTTCAATAAGCATATATCCTTTATTTGTAATATATAAATTTTTACCCCTCATAAAAGGTGTTATTTCAGAAATTTCTACTATATCTCTTATATTCTCAATATCAAATGCATTGGATATTTCGTCTTTAACTTTAAATCCTTCCCCTGAAACTTCTAATACCTTTTTATCCACAAGTTTATCAACAACTTCTTTGAATTTCTTTTCATCGTAGTTTTCTTTATATTTTTCAACATTTAAATCAAAGAAATTATCTCGATCCAATTTTATATAAACTTCTTCGTTTAACAATTCTTCAATTTTAAAATCATCTTTATCCAAGTTTTTCTGTATAAGAAGAGAGAGTATCATTATATTAAATTCATCTCCTTGAAGACTAAAATTATAGCTGAAGTCTTTCTTTTCTTCTTCTTTTATCCCTAAGTCACCAATGATTTCATCTTTAAACCAGGTTGACATAACCTGATCTTTAAATGGATATCCTATATTAAAAAACTCTCCATCTTTTCCCACGGAAAACAAAACTCCCAGCTCTCCTATCTTACTGTAATAATGTTCCGTTATAGCTCTGTTCGAAGATGATTTTATTTTATAGGTCTTTTCCGGCGCATTAATAATTTTAAATACTCCCTGCAGCTCTCTTATTAAACGTATTTTACCTTTTTTATCCTTCCAAAGAGCTCCATCTTCTGCAAAATCCTTAATAGCTACCTTATGCTCTTCCTTTTTATTTTTTAATGTTTTTTCATCAAATCCTTCCATACCCTTAAGTACGGAGAATGAATTTATTTTAACTCTACTTAGAAGAGATAAAACTTCTACTTCTTCTTTTCTTAGTACTAATAATGCCATAGTATACCTCCTTAAATCCAGCTTCCAAGCCATTTACTTAACTCGTGAACTCCATCTGCTACTTTTATTAAACCTTCAGTGGTTTTCTCTCCCACATAGCACCCTGCTCTCTTTACAGCCCAGGAACCTTCTTTTGGTTTCCAAAGTTTTTTATTAGTGTCGTACATACCATCGTAAAACTCATCTGAAGTAATTACATCGGCAAAATCTTTCTTAAATTCTTTAGGATTGTATACTGCATCAGCAATAACTTCCGTAGTATCATCTGCAACCTTTAATGCTCCACCGTAATGTCCTGTCTGAAGTCTCTTATCAACATCATTTGTTCCATTCCAAAAGTCTGTAATTTTATCAATAAGGAGATTTGCTGAACCTTGAATAGTTTTTCCAGGACTTATTATTTCTGATGCATCTGTCCCTCCAGCAAATATGGAAGTAAGTGTATCCATAATTGTAAGACTAGGATTTTTATCGAATATACGGTCTTTTATCTCGTTTGATAAGAATGATTTTATGCCTGCATAAACAGCATTGTCGCCTTCACCAATATTTCCAAGAGCATCTTTCAATATTCCCGCATTCCCCATTAATGAATCTAGAGGATGATCCTTAGGTATTACATCAGCAAGGTCCATAATATTTTTTATAGCACCCATATTATCCCAAAGCTCATCGGCAGTATCTTTAGCACCATTTTGAATCCAATCCGGAACTATACCATCATATGTATCAAATATTTGATCTACTACATTTGAAGTAAGAACATAATCCTGTCCGGAATTAATCAAGTCTCCAACATAAGTAGGTAGTTTTTCACCCAAATTAATTAAGCTATCAAATTTATCTTCAGGATTACCAAATTGAGAATCGTATATATCATCTAAAACATCCATTATATCGTACTCATCGTCAGCCAAGCTATCTTCAATATAATCCTGTGCATCTTCAACCATCTCTTCAGCATCTTCTACCACTTCATCTATATAATCGGAAGCATCTTCTGTTAGTTCATCAATATAATCTTCTGCATCTTCCACAAGTTCTTCTGCTTCTTCTGCCATATCATCTAGGAGTTCTTCTCCTTCTTCATATAAATCATCTACATATTCTTCGCCGCTATCTATCAAATCTTCTAAATCCTCTGCTGCTTCACCACTCTGCACATAATCTTGAAGGTCTATAATAGGAGCAGTAAATATACCTACAATACCTCCTACAGCAGATCCAATAGCCGATGGAAGACCAATAGTAACTGCTGTAAATGCCCCAGGACTAGTTATCCAAGGGATAAATCCTCCGGCTTCAGCAACTCCTCCATCATCTC
>JAABRS010000002.1 GCA_011390775.1 Clostridia bacterium
CCATTTATAATTGCCCAATTTATTGGAGCAGCTCCCCTATATTTAGGTAATATAGATGCATGAAGGTTAATGCATCCTTTATTTGGATGTTCTAATATTTTTTTATTTAAAATTTGTCCGTATGCTACTACAACAATGTAATCTACTTCATAAGCTGTTATTGTTTCTATGCTTTTAGGATCATTAATATTCTCTGGTTGATATACATCTATATTATTTTTCTCTGCAGTTATTTTTACCGGACTTTTATTAATTTTTCTTCCCCGGCCACTTTTTCTATCAGGTTGTGTCACTACTAGTGAAATATTAATATCTCTTTTTTCGATTAATTTTTTCAATGTAGGAACTGCAAATTCAGGAGTACCCATAAAAATCACATTCATATCAGCTTTTTACAACTCCTTCTTTTACTTCAGTTTCTTTAATAACCTTATCGATAAATAAAACACCATTTAGATGATCTACTTCATGAGATATAACTACTGACAACAACCCTTCTGTTTTTATCGTATGTGAATTACCATCTAAATCTGTATATATAACTTTTAATTGTTCAGGTCTCTTTACATCTCCGTTTTTATTAGGAACACTTAGACACCCTTCATTAATTATTTGTTCTCCTGATTTTTCAAGTATTTCAGGATTTATCATGACCATAGGATTTTCTTCAATATCTACTACTATAAGTCTTTTTAAAACTCCTACTTGGGGTGCTGCCAATCCTATCCCATCATTTTCATTCATTGTCTCTATCATATCTTCCGACAATATTTTAATTCTGTCGTTAATATTTTTTATAATTCTACTCTTCTTTCTTAAAATTTCATCGCCTTCTAATCTTAAATTTCTTAGTGCCATACTATCCCTCCTATGATATTGTATTTGGATCAATTTCTATTGATACACTAATGTTTTTATAACTTTTATTAAAATATGTTTTTCTTAATATTTTCTTAATTTCTTTTGTTTTATCACTTCTTGTTTTTATTATAGTATCTATTTGGTATTCATTGTTTACTTTATATATACCTTTAGGTACTGGTTTATATACTTTAATATATCCATTTTCTATTAGTACTTTTAATTTTTCAATTATTTTTTGATATTTTTTTGTGTTGAATTCTTTTAGGTCGTTTTCATTTTTCGATTTTGTGTTAATGTATAAAATTTTAATATAAGGAGGATATTTAAATTCTTTTCTTAAGTTAACTTCCTGTTTGAAAAATTCCTTATAATTATTATCAATAGCATATTTAATGCTGTAATGATTAGGTTCATAAGTTTGTAGGATTACCTTTCCTGACTTACTTCCTCTGCCAGCTCTACCGCTTACTTGAGTTATAAGTTGAAATGATTTTTCACTAGCAGTATAAAAAGGTAGATTGATGGTAATATCTGCTGAAATAATTCCAACCAAAGTAACGTTGGGAAAATGAATACCCTTAGCCAGCATTTGTGTTCCTATGAGTATATCGGTTTTTCCATTAGCTAATTCTTTATAAATTCTTTCCTGTGCTCCCTTTTTAGTAACTGTATCAAAATCCATTCGATCAATATTTTTATCTGGAAACATTTTTTTTGTAACTTTTTCGATTCTCTGTGTACCAACACCAAAAGTTTTAAAATATTTACTTCCACAGCTAGGACATTTGTTATCAACTTTCTTTGTGTTACCACAGTAATGACAAATAAGTTTATTTATACTTGAATGATATGTCATAGAAACATCACACCTGTCGCATTTTACTACATATCCACAACTTCTGCAAGATACAAAGGATGAATACCCTCGTTTGTTTAAAAATAATATCACCTGCTGTTTCTTATCCAAAGTATTTTTTATTTCATCATATAATTTTCTGCTGAAAATATTTTTGTTTCCTTCATCTAATTCTTTCTTCATGTCTATTACTAGTGTTTCAGGCAATTTTACATCATTAATTCTTTTTTTGATTTCTATAAGATTATATAAATTTTTCTTTGATTTATAATATGAATTAATCGAAGGTGTTGCTGATCCTAGAATCAATTTACATCCGGTTATTTGTGATAACTTTTCTGCAATATCTATTGTCTTATATTTTGGAGTTATAGAAGAATTATAAGAATCATCATGTTCTTCATCTATTATGATTGCTCCTAAATTCCTTACAGGAGTAAATAGAGCAGATCTTGCTCCAATTATTACATCCTTATACCCTTTATTAATTTTATTCCATTCTTCATATCTTTTTTTACTATTCATCCTACTGTGTATTACAGCAACACGGTTTCCAAATCTCTTTGTAAATCTATTAATCATATGATTAGTTAAGGAAATTTCAGGGAATAACATAATTATTTTTTTGTTAACTTTAATATTTCTTTCGATAATATTCATATATATTTCTGTCTTGCCACTACCTGTTACACCATGTATAAGATTAAATTGATTATCTTTCTGTAATACTGATTTAAGTGCCTTTTCTTGTTCAGTATTTAAATTAATATTGCTTTCTTTAATTTTATCTTTTTTTTCTAAATTTCCAATATTTTCTTTCTCAATTATTTCAATTATTTTTTTGTCTTGTAATGACCTTAAAGAGTTCAAGCTGCTGTTCGTACTCTTCATTAGTTTATGTTGTTCTGCTGTCCTTTTATCTAATAAATATGCTATTATATCTTTCTGCTTATGAGCATTAGATCTAATATTGTAGTTTTCTATACTATCTTCTACATTTATAATTCTAACAAACTTTGTTTCTTTTTGGGATTTATCTATTGTGTTTATACTTACTATTCCTTCTTCTTGTAATTTATATAAATCTTTTAGGAATTCTAAGGATTTAAATTCTATAAATAAATCTTTAATAGATAAAGATTTATCCTTTGATTTAAGGATATTATAGATTTTGCTTGAGTCTTTATATTTTTCATCTTTAATCTTTACATAATAATTGATATCCCAAGAGTTGCTAGGGGGATAAAAAAGCTTTGCTGCATCTATATATCTACATACATATTCTTCTCTAATCCAGTCAATCAGAACCATAATCTCCTCTGTGACTATTGGTATACTATCAATAACTTGTTTGATATATTTAATCTTATCATCTGATATATCAGATTTTTCAATCTTTGAAACCACCATTCCTTCCAGTTCTTGATTATTGAAATCAACTAATACTCTCATTCCTGGCATTATGTAATCTTCTAGACTTGATGGGATTTTGTAGGTGAACTTCCTATCAATATTCCTACTTGTTTTATTTATAATTAATTGACAATACATATAAACACTTCCAAACAAATTTAAAGCTTGATTTTAATCAAGCTTTAAGGAGTTATTTTTTGCTATATACTAATCTTCCTTCATTAAATTCTTGTATCGCTATATTTATTGGTTTTTTATCTTCAGTATCAACCATAATATCATCTCCTGCTACTATCTCTCTTGCTCTTTTTGCTATTATAGTTACCAACATGTACCTACTTTCAACCTTTTCTAGTAATTCGTCAATTGAAGGGTTTATCATTTTATTCCTCCTTAATTTTTTCTATTATATCTTTTTTTCTAATAGCTCTATGATTTTCAGCTATTAAAATACTATCTACTATCTTCACAGCTTCATCCAAATCATCATTTATTATAACATAATCATACTTAAATGCATAGTTTAGCTCGTGATATGCACATTCCATTCTCTCTAAAATAACTTCTCTACTATCTGTTCCCCTGGAAGTAATTCTATTTCTAAGTTCTTCCATGGATGGAGGCATAACAAAAATAAAAACCCCTTTAGGATAGCTTTCTTTTATTTGAAGAGCTCCCTGTATATCGATTTCTAAAATTACATCTTTACCATTTTCAATTTCATCAATAACTTTTGACTTTGGAGTTCCGTAATAGTTACCATATACTTTAGCATATTCTAAAAAATCATTTTCTTTTATCTTTTCGTTAAATTCTTCTTCAGAATAAAAATAATAATTTTTTCCTTCTACTTCGTTTTTCCTTGGTTTTCTAGTTGTTGCAGAAACTGATATAGAAATATTTTTATTCCTTTTTACCAATTCTTTGCATATTGTACCCTTTCCTGCTCCTGATGGTCCTGATATAACAATTGCTAATCCCTTTTTTTTCATTTGCTAACCCTATCTAGATCATTTTTATTATTAAATCTTTGTGAAATTGTCTCTGATTGTATAGCAGATAATATTACGTGATTACTATCCATTATTACAACAGCTCTAGTTTTTCTTCCATAAGTTGCATCAACCAATTTCCCCTGTTCTCTTGCATCATTAATCAACCTCTTTATCGGAGCTGATTCAGGACTAACTACTGCAATAACTCTATTTAAAGCAACGATGTTTCCAAAACCAATATTTATCATCGACATATAAATTCTCCTTATTCTATATTTTGAGCTTGTTCTCTTATTTTTTCAATTAAATTTTTAACTTCTATTATGTTTTTTGTTATATCTAGATCTTGAGTTTTTGATCCAATTGTATTAATCTCTCTATTAGCTTCCTGGAGAATAAAATCCAATTTTCGACCAACAGTGCCACCTTTTTTTATTGTTTGTTTTAATTGCTTAATGTGGCTCTCTAGGCGTATTATTTCTTCGTTAATATCCACTTTATCAGCATATATTGCTATTTCGTTATATAAACGATTTTCATCAATGTTGTATTCATCTTTTAAAATTTCATTAATCCTTGTTTCTAGTTTTAATTTATATTCATTTACTACATTTTTTGAACCTGAGGTAATATCTTTTAAAGTTTCTGCTATTTTATCTATATTATTAATCATATCTTGAGCTAATTCTTTACCTTCCAAAATTCTCATTCTATTCAAGGTACTTAATCCTTGCTCTAATGCTTTATTAAGACATTCCCAAGTTTTTTCTTCATTAATATCTTCATTTTTTATCTCAATTACATCATTTAGGTTAATATAATCTCTTAAATCTAATTCATCATTTTTTCCTAATACTTTTGAAAGTTCGTCTATTGCTTTTTTATATTTAACAGCTAAATCTATATTTGGCTTAACTTCTATGTCCGTACCTTCAACGACTTCCATATTAACTGAAACATCAACTCTACCTCTATTTATATAATCTTTGATAGTTTTTCTTATATTTTCTTCTAAAAATCTTATATGTCTCGGCATTCTTATATGAATATCATTATATCTATTATTAACAGTTTTAATTTCTAATATGAATTTATATCTTTCATCACTGTATTCGCCTTTTCCAAATCCTGTCATACTTACTATATCGCCCATAATTCCTCCTTTTTTTGTTGTTAATATATAATACCATTATATTATTCAATTATCAATTATTTGAACAAGCTTTTTCCTTTATTTTCTACATTAATAGTGTTATACTATATTTCACGAACACTGATAAATGAGGAGGCTTTTATGGCTTTAGATGGCTTTGTATTAGGCAGTATAGTTTATGAACTAAAAAATAAAATACTAAATGGTAAAATAAATAAAATCTATCAACCGGAAACCGATGAACTTCTTTTTAATATTCGAAGCAGCAGACAAAATTATCTTCTGCTTATATCAGTTAACAACAACTACCCAAGAATATGCTTAACTGATAGCAGCAAGAAAAATCCTTACGAACCCTACAATTTTTGTATGCTCTTAAGAAAATATCTAACCGGTAGTATAATAAAGGATATTAGACAAATCAATAATGATCGAGTTGTTGAGATTGATTTTGAAGTTTTTGATGAACTAAGAACAAAAAGCATTAAAACCCTAGCAATTGAAATAATGGGTAAACACAGCAATGCGATTTTAATATCTGATAACAAGATTTTAGATTCTATATATAAAATTGGTGAAAACAAAGATATAAACAGAGTATTATATCCTGGTATTGAATATGAGTATCCAAATGTAGGTGATGAAATTAATCCAAGTAAAATAGGATTTGATGATTTTAAAAAACTGTTTGAAAAAGAAAATGAAGGAAAAAAACTTTACAACTTTTTTCTTCATAATTTTACTGGATTTGGTCCAAAACTTTCAAGAGAAATCTGCCAAAGAGGAAAAATTGATGAAAACTCAAAAATCGGAGAAATCAATGAAGATTTATTAAAAAAACTTTATGAATCTTTTGAAAATTTATTAGAATCAAAAGACAAAAACAATTATGAATGGAACATATATTCAAAAGATAATGCATATATAGATTTTCATTGTTTTCCTTTAGAAATATATAAAGATTATACAACAATTAATTTTGAATCTATTAGTGAACTAGTAAATGAATATTATTACTACAAGGATAAATACCAAAGAATGCAGCAGCGAATTCATCATCTAAAAAAAATAGTAGATAAAAACATATCTAAAAATCAATCAAAATTACTAAAACTAAAGGAAGAATATGAAACTTCAAAAGATAGGGATAAATACAAAATTTATGGAGATTTAATCATAGCTTATATGTCTACTGTAAAAAATTATAATGATAATATCACAGTAAATAATTATTATGATAATAACAATGAAATAGAAATACCTTTAGATAGCAGACTTTCTCTATCTCAAAATGCTCAAAAGTATTATAAAAAATATGAAAAATTAAAAACTGCTCAAGAAAAAATAAATAAACAGATAAAGATAACAAAACAAAAATTAGACTATTTTTATAATTTGCAGTATATGGTTAATAATTGTGATGACTTTGAAGCAGTTAATGAGATTAAAGAAGAACTTGCTAATTCAGGTTATTTGAAAAATAGAAGCAGCAAAAAGAAAGAAAATGTTAAATCTAAACCTTACAAAATAACTTCTAAAGATGGATTTGAAATATATATAGGTAAAAACAACAAGCAAAATGATTATATAACATTCAATTTAGCATCAAAAGAAGATATATGGATGCATACCAAAAATATTCCTGGCTCCCATGTTATAGTTATTACAGAAGGAAAAGAAGTTCCTGATGCTACCTTAGAAGAGGCAGCATCATATGCAGCATACTATAGTAATGCCAGACAATCTTCTAAGGTTCCTGTAAATTATACCTACAAAAAGCATATCAAAAAACCTAAAAATGCAGAACCGGGTTTTGTTATTTTTCACAAATATTATACTATGTATATAGATCCACAAAAACCAAAAGAGAATAAATGACCTTCATTTATTCTCTAATTATTACCATATCCATATCATCTAACTCATCTAACATAACAGAGACCCGTTCACTTTTTGATGTAGGTACATTTTTACCTACAAAATCTGCTCTTATAGGAAGTTCTCTATGACCTCTGTCTACTAATACTGCCAACTCCACTTTCTTTGGTCTCCCTCTATCTACTATTGCATCTAGTGCTGCTCTGACAGTTCTCCCCGTATAAAGAACATCATCCACTATAATTACGATTTTATTCCTTACATCAAGAACAAACTCTTTTATATCTATCTTTTCTTCCTTATTAATATCATCTCTATAATTAGTTATATCCAATTCATATGTTGGAATGGTTATCCCTTCAATTTTTTCTATATTTTTTTGAATTCTATAAGCTAAAGGAATTCCTCTAGTTTTAATACCTATTAAAACTACTTCTTCTACACCTTTATTTTTCTCAATTATTTCGTGTGAAATTCTTGTTAGAGCTCTTCCAATAGCTTTTTCATCTAATATTATTGCTTTTGTTCTCATTCATTCCTCCTGTTTAAAATTTCCAAAATTTTAGTATAATCTTCTGGCTCACGCACTGTAAACTCCATATATTCCTTAGTTCTAGGATGATTAAAACCTATTGTTTTAGCATGAAGCAACTGTCCCTCCATGTTGAATTCATTTCTTTTTCTACCGTAAATTGGGTCTCCTACAATAGGATAATCAATATGGGCCAAATGAACTCTAATTTGATGAGTTCTACCTGTCTCCAAATTTAATTTTAGATAAGTATAGTTTTTATACCTTTTTAATACTTCAAAGTGAGTTACAGCTTTTTTCCCATTATAGGAAACTACCGCCATTTTCTTTCTATTTTTGGGATCTCTTCCTATTGGCAGTACAATCTTACCTTTATTATTTGGTATTATACCATGTACTAAAGCTGTGTATTCTCTTTTAGTTTTGTGTTTTTTTATTTCTTTACTTAACTCTAAGTGAGCTAAATTGTTTTTAGCAATTAGTAATAACCCTGTTGTGTCTTTGTCTATTCTATGAACTATTCCAGGTCTTATTACACCATTTATGGAGGAAAGATTATCTAGTTCATTAAGAAGTCCATTTACTAAAGTACCTTCTCTATTTCCTGGCGCAGGATGAACTACTAAATCCCTTTGCTTATTTACTACCGCAAGATATTCATCTTCATAAATAATATCTATATTAATTTCTTCAGCCTTTAATTCTAATTTTTTCGGTTTAGGGAAATTTATTTCAATTTCGTCTCCATTTTTCAAAATATAATTTTTCTTTTCATTTTTACCATTAACTTTGATATGGTTATTGTCAATTAGTTTTTGAATATTTGATCTTGAATACTCTTTATATTGATTTGATATGTATTTATCTAGTCTTATTTCTTTTTCAGAATCGAATATAAATATATCATTCTTCAATTTCATCAACTCTTTCATATTTTTCAAAAAATACTAAACCTGACAATAAAATCGTAAAAACTACTAAAAAAGAATCAGCAATATTAAATACTGGAAAGTCATAATAACCCCAAAAATTAACATCGATAAAATCTACTACAAAGTTTAATCTTACTCTATCTATTAAATTGCCAATTGTTCCGCCTACTATTCCCCAAAGTGACATTATTGTCATTTTATTAAGATTATTATTCTTTTTAAGATATATGAATATACCTATTAATATAATTATTGTAAAAACAATCAGAGGAAGTTGCTTGTTTTGTAGTATTCCAAAAGCTGCTCCTCTATTTTCTACATATTTAAATTGAAGAAAGTTATTAATAACAGGTATCGGTTCTTTCCCTTTTAAATTTAATATTGCGATGTATTTTGATAGTTGATCTAAGCCTACTATAATCAACGCTAAAATAATATGCATTTTATGACTCCTTATATTTTGTTTATCATTTTCATTATGAGATCTGCACTTTTTTTAGCAGCTTCAAATTTGAATTCTTCATAGTTTATACCGGAAGACTCATCCGCATTATCAGAAATACATCTTATAGCTATGTATGGTACTTTGTTAATATAACATACTTGACCTATTGAACCGCTTTCCATGTCTGCACAAAGAGCTGAGAATTCTCTCTCAAGGAACAATTTTGTATTTTTTTTGCTTATAAATTTGTCTCCGGAAATAATTCTTCCAACTTTAAATGTGTCCTTGTTATTAATAGAATCTTTTGCATACTCAAGTAATTTTTTATCAGTATCAAATATATATTTTCCCATTTGAGGTATTTCACCGAGTTTATATCCAAAGTTTCTAACATCAACATCATACTGCATAGTTTCTGAGGCTATTATAATGTCTAATACATTTACATCTTTGGAAATACTACCAGCAATACCGGTATTAATTATATAATCCGGAGAAAAATTACTTATCATTAGTTGAGTCCCCACTGCAGAATTTACTTTTCCAATACCTGATTTTGCTATTATAATTTCCATATCTTCAAAATCACAGATAAAGAAATTAAAATTTCCAATTATTTTAGTCTTGTTTTTATGCAACTTTTGTATTAATAGATGAATTTCCTCATCCATAGCTCCAATTATTCCAATTTTAATCATATTTTCCCCAATCTTTTTTAAATAAATAAATTAATTAAAACTGTTCTCAATATATTCATTAGCAAAAATGCTACTATTGGAGAAAAGTCTATCATTCCCTTATTTAGGCCAATTTTATATAGTAATTCCCTAATAGGATAAAGAATAGGTTCTGTAAGTTGAAACAGTACATTGTAAATCTTTGGACTTACCATATTTCTTAAATAAGACAATATAATTCTAGCTAATATTAAAATCTCTATTAAATTAAATAATGTGTTTACTGCTCTTATAAATATACTCATATACTACTCCCATCTAAAAACATTTTTTTCTGTATTTATTTTAATTTTACCTTCTATTTCTGTTCCTTTAGGTGCTATTAAAAATATATCATTAGAAACTTTTTGAATATTTGCTTCTAAAGCATAAACTCCGCCTTTGGTAAATTCAAAAATTAATTTTTTTAGTTCTTTATCAACATTTTCTAAATTCAGCACTATTGTTTTTTTCCTTTTTAATTCATCTACAATAGATGCACATTCGTTATAGTTTTCAGGCTTTAAAATATATAAATCTGCATCTATGTTTTTTGTGCTTCCTTTATATGTATCTTTTATTTCTTCTTTTGGCATTTTTTCTCTATATCCTTTTCTATCTTTTCTTTCTTTTTTTACATTGTGATCTAATTCATCCTCGTATACATCTTCTTGAATTTCATCTTCTAAATCAGTTACACCTATTAGATTTTTAAATTTATCAAACATTTTATCCTCCTAATAATTTCTTTCTCCAAATATATCTGTACCTATTCTAACTATGTTTGCTCCTTCTTCAATAGCTACATGATAATCATTGCTCATTCCCATAGAAAGAAACTCCATAGATACATTATCATATTCTATATTAGAATATTTATCAAAATTATTTTTTAATTCTTTGAATATAGGTCGAGCATCTTCAGGATTATCGAAATACGGAGCGACAGTCATGAATCCTTTAATATTAAGGGTTTTAAACTGTGAAATTCTCTTTATAGACTCTTCTAACTCCTGAATTTTAAATCCGAATTTTGAATCATCTTCTGCCACATTTACCTCTAAAAGAATATTCATGCTCATATTGTTATCTCTACAATATTTATCAATACGTTTTGCCAATCTTATGCTATCAACCGATTGTATTAGTTTTACTTTATCATAGATATATTTTACTTTATTTCTCTGTAAATGCCCAATCATATGCCAGTTAATTTCTTTATCTATTTTTTCATATTTTTCTAAAAATTCTTGAACTCTATTTTCTCCAAAATCTCTTAATCCACAATTATAAGCTTCGATTATTTTTTCAACATCAAAATTTTTTGATACCGCTATAATTGTAATGTCATTTATACTTCTTTCAGTTTTTTTAAGGGATTTTCTAATTTTATTTTTAATATCTTCAATATTTTTTTCAATTGTCATAAATACCACCTTATTTAAGAATTTGTCCCTCTTTTACTTCTTCTGGGACGGATATTATCTTATCATATAATTTTACTGTATAAAAACTTTGATTATTTAATTCTATTTGACCACGACTATTTATAGTGTAACTAGATCCTTCATCAATAATTGAAAAACTATTATTTTCTCCTATAATTTTTATAGGATAAAACTTAACTATTTTACTTGCTCCAATTACATAAACTCCTTTTTTTCCATCTTTTTCTATAATTGAACTATTTTCAATTTTAATTCCTTCATATCTCTCTATTATTAATTCTATATCTATATATCTTTCATTAAAAAATTCATGAAAAAATTTATTTATTTCAACTATTAAAAAGGTATTTTTACTATTTATTTGTTTTTTTATAATATTTCCTTCTACAGTTTCGTCATTTTTTTTAAATCGAATTTTTATGTGATCGTTGTTCTCCAGGACAATATCTTTTAAATCTATCATAATATACCAGTTGAAATTATTAATCACCTTAATAATAGGTTCGGATATGTTTATTTTTTCTTTTGAAATTATATTTTCTTCTAAATTGACTATGTTGTAGTTTCCTGCCCTAAAAGTTTCCAATTTACTAATATCAAATACTTCTTCAGCATTATCAATCTTATAACTTACTATTCCACTTGATTTAGAATATATATTAATATTACTATTAGATACACTAGCTGATAACTCATTCTTCTTTTCGTATAATTCTTCTAATGTCATATCGGTGTATTCATTAGTAAAACCTTCATTAGCCTCATATTTTTTGATGATTTCAAAAGCTTCTTCATATTTTTTTTCTATAATAAATTTTTGAATTTGTCTTTCTAATTCATTTATTATCTGTTGATTTTCATCATAATCTTGAGAATTTTCTTTAGTTTCAATAGCTCTATTAATTTTATCAATTTCACCACTTATTCCTGCACCTTGAAAATTTGGGAAAATAGAAGAAATCAAGGCTCCTTTTTTTATTCTCTCACCCTCTTCATAGTAATTCTTAATACTTCCTGTGTATTGAGAATAATATATTTCTTCATCTTTTATTATTATCCCAGTACCTTCGTATTTATTTTCTAGGCTTCCTTTTTCAGCTGTATAGCTTTCTATATCTAGTCTAATATTATCAACATAATAAAGAATGAAAGAAATTAACAAAAGAACAATTAACACTTTCACTATATTACTATTGTTTTTTTTATTTTGATTCATATATCTCACCGCTGTCTAATAATAATTAAGTTCATCCTTCTTATCTCTTGTCATTAAACTATCAACAGATTCCTTAGCTTTTTTCCCTTCATACACAATTTTATATAATTCTTCAACAATAGGCATTTCAACATTATATTTTTTTGCAAGTTTATATGCTGCTTCTGTAGTATAAATACCTTCTACTACCATACCAACTTCTTTTACAGCTTCTTCCACAGTTTTCCCTTTACCTATAAGTATTCCGGCTCTTCTATTTCTACTATGCATACTTGTACAGGTTACTATTAAATCACCTATTCCTGAAAGTCCTAAAAAGGTCATTTTGTCAGCACCTAATTTATCAGCTAATCTAGATATTTCAATAATGCCTCTATTCATTAAAGCAGCCTTAGTATTATCTCCATACCCTAAGCCATCAGAAATACCTGAAGCTATAGCTATAACATTTTTTAGTGCTCCACCTATTTCAACTCCTTTTACATCTTCATTGGTATACACTCTAAAAGTATTCGATGTAAAAATCTCCTGTATCTGTTTTGCATATTTTTTATTATTTGATGCTGCTACAACAGTTGTTGGTAAGTTCTTTCCTACTTCTTCAGCATGTGAAGGACCTGAAAGAACTACAAATGGATTTTTTGGAATTATTTCTTTACAAACTTCTGATATAGTTTTTAAAGTTTTAATTTCAATACCCTTAGATACATTTACTACTACTGTATTTGGATTAATTACATCTTTTAATTCGGTCACTAATTCTCTTATGTTTTGACTTGGAATCGCTAGTACTGCAACATCACAATCTTCAATAAATTCTATATATGAGTTTATCAATTTCACTTCATCAGGGATTTTAACATCAGGTAAATATTTTTTGTTTTCTCTAGTTTCACTAATAGTTTTTAGTTTGTTTTCATCTCTTATCCATAAAAATACTTCTTCTTCATTTTGAGCTAGTAAGCATGCTAATGCTGTGCCCCAGCTTCCTCCACCTAAAACTATGATTTTATTTTTTTTCATAAAATCGCCTCCTATTTAGTCTTTAGTTTTTTCTCTTCACCTTTGATAAGCCTTACTATATTTTCTCTATGCCTAAAGATAGCCAAAAGTGATAAAGTTATAGTGAAAATTAAAAAGGCATCTTCTAATGGTCTGAAAAAAATAATAGCTATAATCGGTGCCAAAGAAACTCCTATTAAAGATCCAATAGACACTATCTTTGTCACAAATGCTATTGTAATTCCTATAGCAAAACATATTAATGCTAAATAAGGATTAATAAATAACATAACTCCAATAGATGAAGCTATTCCTTTACCGCCTTTAAATTTTAATACCGCTGGCCAATTATGACCTACTAGCAAAAATATACCACCTATATATTGCCCGTATACTGGGTCTATTTGATGACTGATAAAGGCTGCTAAAACTCCTTTAAGTAGGTCTCCTAAAAAAACTAGAATCCCAATCTTATATCCAAAAGCTCTTATGGCATTTGTTGCTCCGGCATTTCCACTTCCATAATTTCTTACATCTTTTTTAAGAAAAATCTTACCAATAAAATATGCACTAGAAATATTACCTATCAAGTATGATATTAATATTATAATAAGATAATTCACACTAATCACCTCTGTTCCTATAAGAAATAATAATAGGAGTTCCTTCGAAAATAAAATTTTCTCTTAACTTATTTTCAATATATCTTGTGTACGAAAAATGCACCAACTTTTTATTGTTTACAAAGATTAAAAACCTTGGTGGATTTATACTTACTTGTGAAGCATAAAAAATCTTAAGTCTTTTTCCTTTAACCGCTCTAGGCTGATTCATCAAGACTGCATCATTTATTACATCGTTTAAAACTCCAGTTTTAATTCTAAAGCTTCTATATTCATTTACTTCATTAATCTTGTCAATTATTTTACTCATCCTCTGACCAGTTAGAGCTGATACAGTAATTACAGGACAAAAAGTCATAAAGGATAATTTACTATATAAATCTTCAATAAATTTATTATATGATCCCTTTTGCTTTTCTACTAAATCCCACTTATTGACTATAATGATAACACTTCTACCATTTTCAATAGCATAACCTGCTATTTTTGTATCTTGTTCACTTACCCCTTGTTCACCATCTATTACTAATAAACAAATATCTGATCTTTCGATTGCAGTAAATGACCTAATTACGCTGTATCTCTCAATATCTTGATATATTTTATTTTTCTTTCTTATTCCTGCAGTATCTATAAAAGTATATCTGTTATCATTTATTTCTATTTCTGTATCAATAGCATCCCGTGTAGTACCAGGGATTTCGCTCACTATTACTCTTTCTTCTCCAAAAATATTGTTTACAATAGATGATTTACCAACGTTCGGTTTACCTATAACAGCTACTTTTACTCCTATATAGTTTTCTTCCATTTGGTCTAATTTATTAAACTTCTTCATTACTTCATCAAGTAAATCTCCAATACCTAATCCTTCGGCTGCGGATATAGCTATAGGTTCTCCTAGCCCTAATTCATAGAAATCGTAAATATTATCATCTAATACATGTTTATCTATTTTATTACATACCAATAAGGTATTGGTGTTTTTCTTCCTAATTATATTAGCAATATCCCTATCTATTGCCGTAATACCCTCTTTCCCGTCAACTAAAAATATTATAACATCTGCTGTATCAAGGGCAATTTCTGCTTGTCTATACATTTGTTTTAATATAATATCATCATCGTGAGGTTCAATCCCACCGGTATCAATTAAAGTAAAATGCTTATTTAGCCATTCGCAATCAGCATATATTCTATCTCTCGTAACTCCTGGGGTATCTTCTACAATGGAAATTCTTTTTTCAGCTAATCTATTAAAAAGCGTTGATTTACCAACATTTGGTCTTCCTACTATCGCTACAATCGGTTTAGTCATAACTTCCTCCTAAAACTATTTTCATGAATTTTTTACCATCTACCTTTGAAACAATTACATTTGATTTTAATTCCCTTTCAATATCTCTTATTTTTACATCATCTAAAAATACATCTTCGTTAAATTTTATCATATTATCAGGAATTATTAAATTCTTATTTTCTACTTTTCCTTTGAGTTGGTTGATTATGTCAACACCAGTCAATAAGCCTGAGACAGTTATTGTATGACCAAAAAAATCATTTATAACTCTATGAACAACGATATGTATGTTTGGATATCTTTTTCCTATTTTTTTAGCTATGTTCGTCATATTTTCATAAGCAAGATATCCAGTAACTATGTGGTATTCTTTTTCTATATTTTTATCTATTTCTTTGTTTTTCTTTAATTCTTCATCTATTTCCCAATTAAAAAGGCTTATCATTCCCACTCCATTTTCAATCTGCTGGTACTCTTCATAATACTTGTGTTCTGGTATTTTTTTATCTGCATCTATATAAAACTCATCTGAAGGAAAAACAAAATTAGTTTTAATTTCTTCTTTATATTTTTTATTGAAACTTTCTATAATTTCTAAAACTTTTGAAGAAGATTCTTTATCGAATCCATGAATTTTAGGTAAACTATCTCTAAATTTTGTTAAACCTACTGGAACTACAGCTATACTTCTTACATTTGGATATAAATTTTTTAGATCTTCTATAGATTTTTTTAACTCTTCTCCATCGTTTAAATCTTTACATAATACTATCTGTGTATCTATTATTATGTTTGTACCCTTAAACTTATTTAATATTTTCATTATATTTTTTGCGTTTTTATTTTTTAACATTTGAAAACGCAATTCAGGATTTGTAGTGTGTACACTTACTTTTAGTGGTGATAAACCGTAACTTATAATTTTATCTATATCTCTTTCTTTTAAATTAGTCAAAGTTAGATAGTTTCCGGACAAAAATGATAACCTTGTATCATCATCCTTTACATAAAGAGAACTGCGTAAATTTTTCGGTAATTGGTCTATAAAACAAAAAACACATTTATTAGTACATGTTTTAATTTTATCCATGAGAGGATTTTCAAATTCAATACCTATATCTTCATCAATATCTTTTTCTATCTCATATTCGTATAAATCCCCATTATTTTTTTGAATCTTTAAAAAAATATAATCGTCTGACATAATATATTTATAATCAATAACATCTTCTATTTCTTTATCATTAACAGCTAAAAGAATATCTCCTTCTTCTATTTCTAATTCTTCTGCTATACTATTTTTTTTTACTCTTATAATTTTATTTACTATCATTTTAACACTCCAATCATAACGTTTTAATTATATCATATATATGAATTAAGTAAACAAAAAAGGCATAGTTTCAACACTATACCTGTTTTATAATGCTTTAGTTTGTTGGAATTTTAATTATAATCTCTGTTCCTTTATTTAATTCACTATTTATCACTACTTCTCCGTAAAAACTTTTAACTATATGCTTAACTATTGCCAAACCTAATCCAGTGCCACCTGTCCCTCTATTTCTAGATTTATCAGCTCTATAAAATCTTTCAAATATTCTATCTATATCTTTTTCTTCAATGCCAATTCCACTATCTTTGACTTTTAAAATTAGTTTATCTTTTTTTATTTCATAAGATACTTCTACATAACCACCTTCATTATTGTATTTAATTCCATTATCAATTAAATTTATAAGCATTTGTTTAAATCTATCTCGATCACCTTTTATAATTATGTCATTATTAGAATGATTAACTATAATATCGACATTTTTTTCTCTTCTTAGATGACTCAATAAGTCTACTACTTCTTCAACTGCTTTCCTTACCTTATATTCAATATTTTTTCCTTTTGTAGTTTCAATTTCTGATAAAACCAACATGTCATTTATAAGATTAGATAATCTTTCAGTTTCTAATTCAATTATGTCATAAAATCTCATTTCAGTTTTTCGATCAACATTTTCTGAATTTTTTAAGGTCTCAATAAATCCTTTTATTGATGTAAGAGGTGTCTTTAATTCATGAGTTACATTACCAATAAAATCGCTTCTTATTCTTTCTAATTTTCTAATCTCTGTAATATCTTGTATAATTAAAACTGCACCAGTTCTGAATCTATTACTATATCCCTTCAAGGAATTAATTGTAAATTGAAGTATTTTATCATTTATCTCTATCTCTGATGTTAAAAGTTTTGGTTCCTGATAAAACAAATCAATAAATTTATTTAATTCATAATTTCTTACAATATCAGACAGTTTTCTTTCATTCAAAGAATTTTCTACATTAAACAAATTTTTTACAATGGGGTTATTATAAAAAATTTGTTTATCATCATTAATTACAACAACTCCATCTTTCATACTTTTAAAAATAGAATTAAGACTGTTGTTTTCGAATTCAAGAGTTTCAATTTTTTTACTGATTTTTCCACTCATAATATTAAAATTATTTATTAAACTTTTAAATTCTTCATCTTGAATTATTAATTTTTCTCCGTAATATTCGTTATTAATTCTAGATATTGCATCATCAATTTTTTTATAATTATTCTCAAGCTTATTAATTATACTAAAAGCAGTAAAAATTGTTAGTCCTAAACCTATTAAAAATATAAAAATATAGTTTGTTAATATGTTTTTAGTAAAATAATAAATACTGCTAATAGGAATAGCAGTTCTTAAAATAAAAACTTCTTGATTTTTCTCAAAATATTTACCATAATAAAGCATTTCTTTCTTCACGGTATTGCTAAACCTTTTAGCTATACCTTCACCTTCATTCAGGGCTAAAATGACTTCTTCTCTATTACTATGGTTTGACATTAATCTATAATCTTCATCGGAATCAAAAACAACCTCTCCAGACCCTCTAATTACAGTTATTCTTACTTCATTATTTTTATCAAAATCCTTCAAATACATATTAATATCATCATATTCGCTTTTATTTAGTGCTGTTTCAAAAAAACCAGTATAATTTTTTAACTCTTGTATTTTTTCTTCTGTATACGAATTTCTTAAATTAATCACTAAATAAATAGATGTAATTAAGGTGAAAACAGTAATTAAAAGAATACTTTTTAATAAAATGTTTTTTTTCATTTTATTTTATATCCTACCCCTCTTACAGTTTCTATATATTCCATTTCACTATCTATTTCTTCAATTTTTTTTCTTAAATGCCTAATATGAACATCTACAGTTCTTGTTTCTCCTATATAATCATATCCCCAAACTTCATTTAACAAATTATCTCTTGAAAATACTTTTCCTTTATTATTTGCTAAAAGAAGAAGAACGTCATATTCTTTCAAGGTTAATTTAATTTCAGTTTCTTTAATCTTTACTATGTGTTCCGTAGTATTTATAGTCATATTTTTTAATTGAATTATTTCTTTTGATAAATTTGTCTCCATGGTACTTCTTCTCAGTAAAGCTTTAACTCTTGCTGTTAGCTCTTTTACGCTAAAAGGCTTGGTGATATAATCATCAGCCCCAATTTCTAAACCAAATATTTTATCTGTTTCTGTGGATTTAGCTGTAAGCATAATTATAGGTATTGTTTTAAACTTTTCATTACCTCTTACATATTTACAAACTTGAATTCCATCAACTTCCGGCATCATTAAATCTAAAATAATTAAATCAATATTTATTTTGTTTATTTTTTCTATTCCTTCTTTACCATTTTTAGCAGTAAAAACTTTATAATTGCTCAACTCTAAATTAAATCTAATTAATTCTAAAATATTTATTTCATCATCTATAACTAATATATTTGAAGTCATATTACCACCTTTTATATTTAGTTCTTATTTAACATTTTCTTTAATTCATCCATAAATGTATTTATGTCTTTAAATTCTCTATAAACTGATGCAAACCTAACGTACGCTACGTCATCTATATCTTTAAGTTCTTGCATTACTAGTTCTCCAATTCTGTAAGAAGAAATTTCATTTTCCATATCGTTAAGTATTGTTTTTTCAATCTTATCAGCTATTTCTTCTATTTTTTTTAATGGAATTGATCTTTTTTCGCATGCTTTGATGATACCATTTAGTATTTTATTTCTGTCAAATGATTCTCTGGTTTTATCTTTTTTTATAACCATAAGTTGAATATTTTCAACTTTTTCATAGGTTGTGAATCTTTTTTTACAGGAAATACACTCTCTTCTTCTTCTGATTTTTTGTCCTTCATCAGTAGGTCTTGTATCAATTACTTTTGTTTCGTGATATTCGCAAAATGGACAAATCATATTTCACCTCATATATAAATAGACTACATAATGTAGTCTATTCGTTTTCTATTTTATAAAGATCATCTTTATTAATAAAATCAGGAATATTTAAGTCATCATCATTCCAATTTACAAAAGTATCTTTATCTACCTTATCGCCTTTTTCTTTTTTATCCACAGCTTTTAATTTTCTTTGAACTCCTTCGGAAAATCCAGTAGCAATTACCGTTACCTTTATTGAATCTCCTAATTCTTCGTCTATATTAGCACCAAAAATAATATTAGCTTCCGGATCTGCTGATTCAGTAATTATTTCTGCTGCTTCATTAACTTCGTGGATTCCCAAGTCAGCTCCGCCTGTTATGTTAATTAAAACCCCTCTTGCACCATTAATAGATGTTTCTAATAAAGGACTTTTAATAGCTTGTTTAGCCGCATCAACTGATCTGTTTTCTCCATTAGCAAGTCCTATTCCCATATGGGCAAGACCCTGTCCATCCATAATTGTTTTAACATCTGCAAAATCTAGATTAATCACTGCTGGTATTGCTATTAGATCTGAGATGCCTTGAATACCCTGTTTTAACACATCATCTGCTATATTAAAAGCTTCTAATAATGAAGCTTTTTTATCTGTTATTTCTAAAAGTTTATCATTTGGAATTATAATTAGAGTGTCGACTACATCTCTTAAATTTTCTATACCAAATTCTGCATTTTCTTTCCTTCTTTTACCTTCAAAAGTAAAAGGTTTTGTAACTACAGCTACTGTCAAAATGTTTCTTTCTTTTGATAGTTGAGCAATATATGGTGCAGCTCCGGTGCCAGTTCCTCCACCCATTCCTGCTGTTATGAATATCATGTCGGAATTGTCAAGAATATCTGATAATTCTGATTTGCTTTCTTCAGCTGCATTTTTTCCTATGCCTGGATCTGAACCTGCTCCTAATCCATTTGTTAATTTTTCACCTATTTGTATTTTTTGTTCAGCTTTTGAGTTTAAAAGTGCTTGTTTGTCAGTATTAACAGCTGTAAAAGATACACCTTTAACTTCCGCATCTATCATTCTATTAACAGCGTTATTTCCCCCGCCTCCTACTCCAATTACTTTTATTTTAGCAAGATTTGCTGGATCTATATCAAATTCAAACATAATTACCTCCTTATATATTAATAATAATTTTAGTATAACACAATAATTTATTTTATCAATTTAATATTTAATAATTTTTTTAATGAATTCTCTTGAATTATCAAAAATTCTTATACCAAAGGCCAATACTACTGCCAAGTATAAAGATATCCCTAAAGTTTCTCCGAGAAATGCTATTAGAGAAGATAAAATAATCTCAAAAGTTAATAATAATATTTCTTTATGTACTGTAACTTCTTCTTTATTTAATATCCTAAATATCCCATTTATTAGTATAAGTACCGATATGGTAATATATAGTGTAAAAACAGTACTGTATGTTATTGTTAAATTAATTCCTATTAATAGTCCAACTATTAATCCAAGAATAGAAAAAAACATTTACTCACCTTCTTCCGAAATTGGTATTGCTACATTTATATCTAAATCATCATTATATTTTGGAATTAATATATATTCACTTTCTAAAGTCGTTACTTCAATTCCATAATAATTTTTTATTTTATATCCATAAGTGTTTGGAGCATTTATAGCTGCTGCTAACATCTCTTTGTTCCCTATGGCTTTAATTACAAATGGTGCAGCTATGCCTTCTCCATTTATATTTATAAGAGGACCTACACACACTATTTCTGATGTGCTCACTACTCTTCTTCCATTTATAGATATTCCTTCAGCACCTGCATTTATTAAATCATTTACAATAACACTAAGATCTACATCGTGTACTATATCAAAATTGATGTTATTGCCGGTATCTTCTTGATTATCATTCATTCGTATTAGTATACCCTCTCCTCTTAAATCTGTGAAACCAGCTTTAACCTTTGTTTTATAAATTTCTTTTTTTAATAATGCTATTATATCTTCATCATTTTTTATAGTTTCTTTATATTCATATAGTTTATTTCTTCTAGTTTCAATTAGTTTTTCCAAGTCTTTAATGTCTTCTTTTGACGATTCAAGTTGATTAGATATTTTACTTACTGTATGAACATTAGCAAAAGTAAAAAATTTTGCATCATTGTTTATTTGAAGCATAATTGTCAAGCCTATTAACAAAGAAATGAAAAATATGAAAATTTTATTTCTCATTATAATAACCACCTATTCATTTTCATTAATTGGTTCAGCATATTTGAAATCTATAGGTTTCATATATCTTTCAATTTTTAAATCATCCGTTAATTCAATATCAATTTTATAGTTTAATTTCTGCATTTCCCAAACTACTCCACCTTTAAAATTGATAACCGACTGAAGTGTTTGTTTATTTCCAATTGCCTTAATTTCAAATGGCGGCACGAAAGAAACACCATTTATGTTTAAATGTGACCCTACCGGTACAATTTCAGTATAATTTGTATATCTTTGTCCGTTTATAGATATTGCTTCTGCTCCGGCAGCATTAAGATTACTTACTATTAAAAGTAAATATTCATAATTGTATATTATATTGTTAGTATAATCATCGAATTGAGCTTCAGCTGATGGGTTATCTATTGTTAATACTATACCTTCCCCTTCTACATCTATTATGCCGGCCATTAATTTGTATTTATTAAGCTCATCATTTAAATTCTTAATATAATCATTCTCAATTGATGCACTTTCTTCATATTGTTTTAACTCGTTTTCTATTTCTTCTAACTCTTTCAATAGATTTTCTCGTTCATTTTCTACCTGTCTAAGTTCATATGCTAGTTCTGAAGCTTTTTTTGTAGTTATTATCTCTCCAGATTCGCTTTTTACAACTTGATACTGTAAGGCAAAAATTAAACCTAAAATAATACTTAAAGTAGTTAGAAATATTTTTTTATACATTAAATTTCTTCCTCCAAATCTGTAAAGTCAACATATATTGGATTATTTCCCTTTGTAAAATCAATAACTCCATTTATGCTTTGACTTTCGTTAATCCTAGTTTCTATTATATCTATTCCAAATTCATATTGATAATTCAAATTTTCAGTCAAGTCAAATTTTATATAAGTGTTTTTTTCAATTATACAATATATATTATCATCTTTTAGTAAAATATTACAGTTTAAATTTGTATTATTATCATAAATGTACTGAGAAATAATTAAGATTTTGTCAAATTTTATATTAGAATTCTTAAAAGTTATTTTTTTTCCTACATTAGTGTTGGTTTCAATTTTACTTTCTACAATAAATAAATCCTCACTTTTTTTTATTTCTTCTAATAAAATCCCGTCAAAATCTAGTAAGTATTTTTTATATTTATAATTATATGAAATTCTTCCTTTTCTTTCTTCTATTGTGATTATTATCTTGTCAGGAAATTTTCTTTTAATATTAGCTGTTTTGATGTAAGTTTCTTTTTCTAATATTGTTTTTATTTGTTTTAAATCTATTAAAAAAATATTATCTCTACTAGTAATTTTTGTTTTTTCTCTTATATAATCTTTATCCAACTTGAAATTATCTACAACCACTATATCTTTAATATAAAAAACATCTGATTTTATAGCAAAAAAGCCGAAAGCTGTTAACAATAATAATAAAATGAAGAATATTATTTTCCTTTTACTTTTTAATCTCGTCTTTTTTTTACTCATTAGTACCACTTCTCAAGCTATCTTCTATTACTCTAATAATATTATACTCAAAGTCATAATTAAAAAGCTTCATACTATTTTCCGACATTTTCAATTTTCTTTTTTCATTATCCATTATATCAAAAACATTATCAAGTAAAGTTTGTGAATTTAATTCATCTTCTAATATGACTTTTCCTGCTCCCTTATCTTCAATTTCTTTAGCATTATAAAATTGATGGTTTTCAGCTGTATATTTTTTAGGTATTAAAATGCTAGGTTTTCCAAGATATACAATCTCTGCTATTGATATCGCTCCAGCGCTTCCAATTACTAAATCACTTGCCATTAAAGCTTTAGGAGCTTCATACATGTATTCAACTATCTCAACATTTCGAGGTATTTTTATACCATTTTCTTCAGTATTTTTTATAAATGTTTCATAGTGATTTTTCCCAGTTACATGGAGCCAACGTAAATTTTTTTTATTTTTTAAAATCTCCAAAGAATTCATAATTGCTTCATTTATAGTCCTTTGTCCTCCACTTCCTCCAAAGGAATACACGAAAAAATCATCTTTCTTTAAATTAAAATAATTCCTAGATTCATTATAATCTATATTTATAATTTCTTTTCTTATTGGATTGCCAGTAAATACTATTTTTGATTTGTCTTTAAAATATTTTGAAGCCTCATTAAAGCTGATCATAATTTTATCCGAGAACCTACCGCTTATTTTATTAGTGATACCAGGATAAGCATTTTGTTCGTGAATAATTATCTTTTTCCTAAGCAACTTTCCCGCAAATACAACTGGACCTGATACGTACCCTCCTGTACCAATAATCAAGTCTGGTAAAAACTTTCTTATAATATTTAACGATTGCAATACTCCTATAATATTATTAAATATACTTTTTATGTTATGCATTGATAGTATTTTTCTATCTATATATCCTGTTTTAACATCTTTAAAAATATAACCTTCTTTAATAGCTAATTCCTCTTCTAAGCTATTTTTGCTTCCTAAATAAATTATAGAAACATTTTTATACTTATCTTTTATTATATCTAAAATTGCTAATGCTGGTATTATATGTCCACCGGTTCCTCCACCGGTTATAATTATCTTCATATTACCTCTCTTATATATCTGCATGTTTAGAAATATTTAGTAGTATTCCAATAGAACTAAGTAATATAACTAATGATGTACCACCGGCACTTATAAATGGTAGTGATATTCCAGTAGGTGGCATTGAAGACGTAACCACTGCTATATGTATAAAAGCTTGTATTCCAATTAGGCTTGTAATACCAGTAGCTATATACGCCCCAAATAAATCATCAGCATTAATACTTATTCTTAATCCGCGCCATATTACTATAATATAACATACTATTACTAAAATTGCTCCTATATATCCAACTTCTTCTCCTATAATTGAAAAAATAAAGTCATTATATGGTTCAGGTATATAAAAAAACTTCTGTCTACTTTGCCCTAATCCCGTCCCTATCAGTCCTCCTGTACCAAATGCATATAAAGATTGTACAACTTGCCATCCTAAGGAAAGTTTATATTTAAAAGGATCTAAGAAAGAAAGAACCCTATCTATTCTATACTGTTCCTGAATTATTAAATAATAAGACGCTCCTCCTAGAAGACCTAAAGATATGAATATATAAAAAAGATTGGCCCCGGAAACAAAAAACATTATTCCTAAAGTTAATACCAAAACCATACTTGTACTTAAATCTTTCTGAATAACAATGAGTCCCCCAAAAAAAACAATCCAAAAAACTACCGGAACAAATCCTTCTCTAAATTTATGAATTACTTTGTTTTTTTTCTCTAATAAGTAAGCTAAATAAATAATCGAACTAACCTTTATAATCTCAGAAGGCTGCAGAGTCATAGGTCCAATACTAATCCATCTCTGTGCTCCATTTGCTTCGGTTCCATATGCTGTAAAAAGTGATAATCCGGCTATTATAGAAAAAAACAAAAAAACTATACTTAATTTTCTGTATATTCTATAATTAACAAAGCTAGCTATAAACATAGCTATGATTCCTATTATTCCAGCAATTAGTTGTTTTTCAAAAAAGTAAAATCCATTACCATCAAAATTATAGTATCCATCTGGATAACTTGAACTAAAAACCATCATAAATCCAATAAGAACTAGTACAATAATAAAAATCAATAAAATCCAATCAATAGATTTATTTGGTTTTCCCATATTAATCTTCCTTTTCTAATTTTTTAATTATATTTTTAAAATGAGTTCCTCTTTCTTCAAAGCTATTATACATATCCCAACTTGCACAAGCAGGAGAAAGTAATATTTTATATCCCAATTTCGAATTATTATATGCTTCTTTTACTGCTTCCTCTAAACTGTCAACAATTTTATAATTGGTAAAATTATATGCGTCTAGAGTTTTAGCTATTTTATTTCTAGTTTCACCTAATACTACAGCATATTTAACTTTTGTTTTGAAATTTTCAATTAATGCATCAAAATTGCTATCTTTATCATAACCCCCTAAAATTATAATAATATTCTCTTTTAATGCTTCTACAGCCTTAATTGTTGAATCGGGATTAGTTCCTTTAGAATCATTATAAAATTTTACATTTTTTATTGATGATTCTACCAATTCTAATCTATGCTCCACACCTTTGAAATCAATTATTGAATTTCTTACTTTATCCATAGAGAGATCTAGAGCTATTGCCACCCCAATAGCTGCCATAACATTTTCTATGTTATGATCTCCTGGAATATTTATTTTTTTTAATTCAATTATATCTTTAGTACTTTCCTTGCTTTTATATACTATTTTTTCATCTTTTATAAATATTCCTTCATTTAGTTGATTCTTAGAGCTAAAGAAAATAATATTTGATTTAACTTTATCTATATTATCTCTAATTATTCTATCTTCAAAGTTCAATACAGAGTAATCTTTACTATCTTGATTTCTACTGATATTTATCTTTGAATTAAAATAATTATCAAAACTTCCATGCCAATTTAGATGATCCGGTGTTATATTTGTAATTACTGCTACTTTTGGTTTTAATTTATAGGTAGACGCTAATTGATAACTACTAGCTTCAACAACATAAATTTCTTTTTCTTCTAAAATGTCTTCTAGTATTCCCGAGCCTATATTTCCCGTTAATCCTGCATCTATCCCGTTGTCTATCATGATTTTATGAGTTAATGCTGTTGTAGTAGTTTTTCCGTTTGTTCCTGTTATTACAATTAGATCTTTGTCTGTTAATCTAAAAGCTATTTCTAAATCACTTAATACTGGTATATTTTTTTTAAGAGCTTTTAATATCAGCCGTGAATTTAATGGTACACTGGGGCTTTTAATTACAATATCAATATTATCAAGATTCACATCTTCAATTCTATTTAAAAAAGAAAATTTAATATCTTTTATTTCATCTATCCTATTTATTTCATCTATAGATTTATTATCATCATAAAGATAAATATTATTATTTAATTTATTTAATCCTCTTACTGCTGCGACTCCAGATATCCCTGTTCCGTAAACTAAAATATTTTTGTTTTTCATTTAAATCTCCTAAATCCCTATAATAGTTATTACACTAAGTATAACCGATGTTACTACAAATAATTTTACTACCTTTGTTTCCTTCCACCCTAATTCTTCAAAATGATGATGAATTGGACTCATTAAGAAAATTCTCTTTCTTCTTGTTTTATAGGATACTACTTGAATTATTACTGATAAAGATTCTAAAAAGTAAATACCTCCTAATATAGGTATAAATAAAATAAGTTTATTTATTAAAAATATATAGGATAGTGCTCCTCCCAGAGCCAAGGATCCTACATCTCCCATGAATATTTTGGCAGGATGTTTGTTGTATATTAAAAAACCTAATGTTCCTCCAGCTATACTAATAGAATATATAATGCTGTTGTAATTAGAACTTGGAAACTTATCATATAGAATATATGCTAGAGTTAAAGCTACTATTGTAGTAACACTAGAAGCAAGCCCATCTAATCCATCTGTTAGATTAACGCTGTTAACAAGTCCTAGTACTACAATTACAGCAAAAGGTACATACAATATACCTATGTCAATAATCTTGTCTGAGAAAGGTATTATCAGTTGTGAGTAATTTGTCGATATAGATGTATAGTACATTACAATTGCTATTGAAAAAATAATCTGTCCAATTATTTTTTGATATGCTTTGAACCCTAAATTTCTTTTTAAAATAACTTTAATAAAATCATCAATAAATCCTATTAATCCAAATCCTAATAAACTAATTAAGAAAAAAAGATAATTCAAATCAATCTTTGCATAAAAAGATATTGATATGCAAATTGCTAATATTATTCCTATTCCTCCCATAGTTGGAGTCCCGCTTTTATTTATATGAGAAGAAGGTCCTTCTTCTCTAATATACTGTCTATAATTAAGTTTTTTAAAAACCAAAATATTTATAGGTATGAAAATTAATCCCAGTAAAAAGCTTATAATCAATGTTTTTAAAATATCTCCTATCATAACACTAACCTTTCATACTTTTTTCTTTTTTAATAATAGCTTTCATAGTTATATCTCTTTCAAAATAAGGTACTTTTTTATCTTCTATTGCTTGATATGGTTCTGTAGATTTTCCAGCTAAAAGAATGATATCATTTTTTTGATATTTATCTATTATGTAATTAATTGCTTCTTCCCTGTCTACAATGATTTTATAATTATTGTGATGTTCTTGTACTCCTTCAGCTATTTCTTCGCAAATAGATTTAGGATCCTCATATCTTGGATTGTCAGAAGTTAGATAGCAAAAATCGCAGTACCTTCCAGCCACTTCTCCCATTAATGCCCTTCGGGAAATATCTCTTTCTCCACCAGCCCCAAACATTACAATTTTTCTTCCAACTGCTACTTCATCTATTGTTTCCATAATTTTCTCTAATCCGTCTGGAGTATGAGCAAAATCTAAAATTATAGTGCATTCTAATTTAGTAGGTATAATCTCAAATCTTCCAACTACACCTTTAAATTTATTTAAAGCTTTTTTTATGTCATTTATTTTTATTCCTGAAAGTTTTGCTGAAATAATACAAGCTAAAGTGTTATAAACACTAAATTTACCTGGGGTTTTAATTTCAAACTCGTAATTTTCTTCTTCTATTTTTACAAGAAATGTTGTTCCATTAATACTGGTATTTTTAATTTTAGCTTTATAGTCTGAGTCTTTATTTATACTGTAGCTTACTACATTAATATTATCATTCTTCAGCTCTTTATAAAGTCTATCACCGTAATAATCGTCAATATTAATAACAGCCTTATTTACCCTATAGAAAAAAGCTTTTTTTGCTTGATAATAATTTTCCATAGTTTTATGAAAATCTAAATGATCTTTTGTAAGGTTTGTGAAAATACCAATATTAAAAAACAAATCATCTACTCTTTTTAACATTGTTGAATGAGAAGAAACTTCCATAAAGCAATTTTTAACATCTTTATCAACCATTTCCTTCATTAATTGATGAAGTTGATTTGAATCTGGAGTTGTGTTGCCTAGTGTATATTTTTTATCTTTAATTACTGCTCCCATAGTTCCAATTACACCAGTCTTGTGATTATTTTGTTTAAATATATAATCTAAGATATAAGTAATACTTGTTTTTCCGTTAGTTCCTGTTACTCCAATTAAATTAAGTTTTTTAGATGGTTCTCCGTATATAATATTAGATACTTTTGAAAGTACTTCTCTGGGATTTTTTATAATGAAAACTGCAGCCTCTTTACTTAAAAAGCTTTCTTCTTCACAAAAAACAACTTTAACACCTTTCTTTATAGCATCATCTATGTAATCGTGTCCATCTTTTTTAAATCCTTTTACAGCTAAAAAAATACTTTTTTCATTTACTACCCTTGAATCATTTGTTACGTTATCAACATCTATTTCAAGATCTCTTAATAATTTATTTGTATTTATATACTCAATTTTTTTAAGTATTTCATTTAATTTCATCTTTTCCCTCGAATTAATTTAATATTAAAGTTATCATTGAATTTTGCAAAATCTCTGTTCCAGATTCAGGATATTGTTTTTTTACAATAGTATCCTCAGAAATTTCCATAGTCACATTATGATTAAGTCCTAAGTTTGTTAATATTTCACTTGCTTCTTTTATTGTCAATCCTTCTAATTCAGGAACAACAACATAGGATTTTTCAATTTTTTCCAATTCTTCTTCATCGTATTTTGGTTCTACATTTAAATACTGCATAGTATTTTCTATTATTTCTCCGATTAAAGGAGCTACTATAGTAGATGCATAATATGACTCTTTAGGTTCATCTATTGACATCAAAACTAAAATTTCAGGATCATAAGTAGGAGCTACCCCTACAAAAGATGTGATATACTTATCTTCTGCATAAATTCCATCTATTACTTTTTGGGCTGTTCCCGTCTTTCCTCCAACACTGTAGCCCGGAACATATGCACTTCTACTTGAACCTTCTGAAACTACAGACTTCATTGCTTCAAGCATCTTATCCGAAGTGTCTTGAGAAAAAACTCTCCTTACTAACTTAGGCTTTTTCTCCATAACAATATTTCCATCTTGATCTACAAGATTTTTAACTAAATGGGGTTCATATAAATACCCACCGTTGCTTATAGCCGATATAGCAGTAGCAAGTTGTAATTGAGTTACAGAAATACCCTGTCCAAAGGATTGTGTTACTAAATTTACATCCTTCATTATATCTGGATTGTTTACTATGCCTACTGCTTCGCCATTTAATTCAACATTAGTTTTTTCTCCAAAACCTAGTGCATTTAAGTATTCAAAAAAGGTTTCTTTACCTATTGCCAATCCTATTTCAGCTAATGCATCATTACATGAATTTTGCAATGCTTCGAATAAATTCTGATCTCCATGAGGATTATAATATCTCCAGCATTTTATTGTTGTATTGCTCTCAATTTGTGTTACATATCCGTCACAGTGAAAGTTAGTATTTAAATTTATTTTATTCTCTTCTAAAGCTATAGCTGCAGTAATTAATTTAAATGTAGATCCAGGTTCATATATGTCATTAACAACTGAGTTTCTCCAGTATTTGAACCATATATTTTGTAGTTCTTCCTGTGTATAGTTTTCACTATTAATATTAGATGGGATTTCTCTAGGATTATTTGGATTATATTCCGGTAAGCCTGCCATAGCTAGTATTTCACCTGTGTTTGGATTCATTATTATTATATTGGCACTTTCAGCATTATTATCATTAAATCCCTTTTCTAAAGCATCTTCTGCAAAGTGTTGAATAGTTTCGTCTATAGTTAGAACTACATTTAATCCTTCTTCTCCTTCAAAGTACTCTTCATATCCATAGGGTAAAACTCTTCCTTTAGAATCTGTATTTACAATCCTTCTACTTGGAACTCCCTGTAATTCATCGTTATAAACACTTTCAATTCCATACATACCTACCTGGTCAATATTTGTGAAACCTAATACATGGGCTAGAAATTCACCGTGGGGATAGACTCTTTTGCTGTCTTCAATTAAGCTAATTCCTGTAAGATTAGCTTCTTTAATTTTTTTAGATTGTTCTATTGTAATCCACCTTTTTATTGTAACATAATTTTCATCACCAGTAATCATTTCATAAATTTTTTCTTCATCCATTTCAAGGATTTCTGCCAAAGTTTTTGCTATTTTTTTTGGAGTTTGTTTGTTTTCGGGTTCCTGTTCAACAACCTCTATTTCTTCATAGTTCGGATTTGTCAATTTCATAAAAAACTCTTCGAATAAATTTTCTTCATTTATTGCAATATCGCTGTAATCTATTTCCAGTTTTTTAACATCATCAGGCCAGCATACTACAGTATCACTTCCAATACTCATACCGAGTTTTTTACCCTTTGAGTCGTAAATGACACCTCTTACAGAGTTTAGTGTTATATCTCTTGACCATTGTTCATATGCTTCTTTTTTGTACTCTTCTCCTATTATCAATTGAATATAGCCTAATCTTATTATTAAAGCTATTATAATAAGAAAAAAGAGAAACATTAGAAAAATGATTCTCTTTCGTATTTTTAAATTTGGTCTTTTCATAATATTCCCCTCAAGTCTCCTAGTCGCTAATTAGAGAAAAAGTTTTTCTAAAAATATTATCCAATGCTTTTTGATTAGTACTTTCCATAGCAATTTCTTTTGGTTCTTCTGAATATGCTACTTCTATAAAGGTACGTTGGTTTAAATCCGGATAATCCATCCCTAGAAAAGTTCTTGCATTTTCTTCTATTATACCAGTATTTTTAGTACTTTCAATCAAAACAAGCATATCTTCTTTTTCTTTACTGAGTAAATTTATTTCTCTATTTATATCGTCTATTTCCATACGAGTCTGAGTTATTATAGCATAATTATATATTATTGTTAAGCCTAAAATGAAAGCAATTAACAAATATGAAAAATATTTAAATTGTGTGTTAATTCTAAATTTTTTTCTTTTTTTTGTTTTTGTTTTTATTTGGTGGACTCTACCACTTTCAATAGCTGCCATAATAAAACTCCTTATATTTTTTTTGCTATACGTAATTTTGCACTTCTCGATCTAGGATTGCGATTTACTTCTTCATTTGAGGCTTCTATAGGTTTTTTAGTAATAATTTTTATTTCTCTTTCCTTGTCACAGTTACAAATTGGTTGTTTTGGTGGACAAACACAGTCTTTTTCAAGCCATTTAAATGTGTTTTTTACTATTCTATCTTCTAAAGAATGAAAGGTTATAACGCAAATTATTCCGTTTTTTGCTAATTTACTTACAATTTTTTTGATAGTTGGTTCAATTACATCTAACTCTTTATTTACTTCTATTCTTATTGCTTGAAAAGTTCTTTTTGCTGGGTGAGGACCGTCAATTCTAGCTGATTTTGGAATTGCTTTTTTTATTATTTCTACTAGATCAAAGGTAGTTTCTATGAATCTATCTTCTCTTTCTTTAACAATGAATTCAGCTATCCTATCTGCCCATTTTTCTTCACCATATTTATATATAATTTCTCTTAATTCATTTTTTGTGTATCCATTTACAACATGTCTTGCTGTAAGATTCTGTTCTATATTCATTCTCATATCTAATTCATAGTTTTCGTTATATGAAAATCCTCTTTCCGGATTATCCAACTGATATGAAGAGACTCCAAGATCTATTAAAGCTCCATCAATTTTATCTATATTTAAATCTTCTAATACTTTATCAATATTCAAAAAATTATTTTGTACAACAGTAATGTTTTTATAAATTTCTTTTTCTTTTTCAAAGTTTTTTATAGCTTCAATATCTCTATCAATCGCTATCACTTTTCCTTCAAAAGCTCTTTTAGATATTTCTTTTGTATGACCTCCCCCACCAAGAGTACAGTCAACATACACACCATTTTTTTTAATTTTTAATCCTTCTATAATCTCATCTAACATTACCGGTTCATGATAAAAATCCATATAAGCCTCCTACAAGTCTAATCCCAAATCATTCATTTTTTCTGCAATTTCATTGAAATCCATATCCTCTGCATTTGAGTAAATATCCCAATTCTTTTTATTCCAAATTTCTATTCTATCTAAAACACCGATAATAACAGTTTCTTCATTCATTTCGCTATATTCTCTTAAATTAGGTGGTATTAATATTCTCCCTTGTTTATCTATACTGCATTCATTAAAGCCTGATAGAAATCTTCTCGAAAAGTATCTGTGCTCAGTACTAAGAATTGATAATTTTTTTAACTTAGCAGTAAACTCTTTCCAAGTATTTTCAGGATAGATAAGCAAACTTTTATCAAATCCTTTTCCTAAATAAAATTTTTCTCCTAAATCATATCTAAATTTAGCAGGTATAATTAATCGTCCTTTTTTATCTATGTTGTGAAAAAATTCTCCTGTAAACATAATCTACCACCTTATGGGTATATTATACCACTTGATGGGTTTATTATACCACTTTAATTAAAAAAAGACAAAAAAAAATCAAGTATATACTTGATTTTTTTAAAAAAATTATTTTCTTCTTTTTATGAAAATTCCCGTCATAGTTATTATTATAGCAATGCTAATTAATTGAGCCACTCTAAAACCGCTAAACATAAGGCTATCCGTCCTTAAACCCTCAATGAAAAATCGACCAACTGAGTAAAGTATAGCATATAATAAGAATACTTCTCCATCTTCTTTTCTTCCTTTACGCCTGTACCATAGAAGAAACATAAAAACCACTATGTTCCACAATGACTCATAAAGAAATGTAGGATGAACTTTATGTCCATTTACAATTATCCCCCAGGGTAGATCAGTAACTGTACCAAAGGCTTCCCGATTGATATAGTTGCCCCATCTTCCTATTGCCTGTCCTAAAATAATACTGGGAGCAGTAATATCTGCTATCTGCCAAAAGTTAACTTTTCTTATCTTACAAAAGACAGCCCCAACAATAACCGCTGCTATGATACCTCCGTGAATGGCTAGGCCACCACCTCTTACGTTTATAATTTCTGAAAGATTATTTTTATAATAGTCAAATTGGAAAATAACGTAGTACAACCTTGCTCCTATTATAGCAGAAGGGATTGCAACTATTAATAAATCCATTAAGTCTTCATCTCTAAATCCAATTCTTCTAGCTTCTCTTAGCGCTAATAAAGTTCCAATTAATACTCCTGATGCTATTAAAATTCCATACCACATTATATCGATGTTAAATATGGAAAATGCTACTGGATTAATATCCATATAATCAACTCCAATTATCTCAATTTAGCATTGAAAACAGTTTTTAATCTTTCAAGTATTTCTTCGTACTTGTCGTTAACTTCTTCTTCTAATAAAGTTTTATCTAAAGATCTAAAAACCATAGTGTATGCCAAGCTTTTCTTTCCTGCTTCTATATTTTTACCTCTGTAAATATCAAACATTTCAATCTTTTCAAGGTTATCGATAGACATAGATTCAACTTCCTCAATTATATTTCCAACTAATACATCCTCATCTACAACTATTGAAATATCTCTAGTTATCGAAGGATATTTAGCTATCTGATGGTAAGTTTTTTCTTCTTTTTTATTCTTAAGTATCTTAGGAATATCTATTTCTGCAAGATAAGTTCTCTCGTCTATTTCATAATTTTCTCTAACATCGGGATGAACCTCTCCAATTAGACCAATTTCTATATCATCAATTAAAATTTTTGCAGTCCTTCCTGGATGGAATGAAGATAGTTTTTCTTCCATTACAAATTTGTATTTAAGTCCAAATTTGTTTAATAAGTTTTCAACTATTCCTTTTAGGTTAAAGAAATCATATCCTCCATATAAACCTATACTAATTTTTCTTATTTCATCAGGAGTATTTTTATCACTATTAAGAAAAGTATTTCCAATCTCAAAGAGCATTCCTTCTTTTATACCGTAATTAGAATTTTTAGATATGACCTTAAGCATATTAGGTAGTAAAGTTGTTCTCATTGAACTAAAATCTTCCCCTAAGGGATTACTTATTTCAACATAGTTTCTTAAAGAATTATTTTCTTCAACAAGAAATCTATCATATTCTTTAGGACTTATAAATGAATAGGTAGTAATTTCATACAATCCTAACCCGTATAAAATATCCTTAGATTTATCTTCTACCTTTCTCAATTCTGATTTTGAGCCTTTTAGTATGTTACCTTTCAGTGGTTTCGGAGGTATATTATGAAATCCAAAAATTCTTCCAACTTCTTCAATTAAATCAGCTTCTATTTCTAAATCTTTTCTGAAATTAGGGATTTTCGATACTATTTTCCCCTGATGTAATTTACTTTCTATATTTAATGAATTTAAGATATCTAACATTCTTCTATCTTCAATATTTGTTCCTAATAAATTATTGCAATTATTAGGATTCATTATTACTTCTCTTAAAGGGGATTCCTTATCTCCTCTATCTATAACTCCTTTTACAATAGTTCCTGCGCCTATATCTTCGATGATTTGGCATACTCTATTGCAAGCATCAACTACAATTTCATTCGGAAGATCCTTTTCATTTCTGGAAGATGCCTCACTTCTAAGACCTAATTTTTTAGATGTTTCTCTAACAGATTTCCCATCGAAATTTGCACTTTCCATTAATATTACCTTTGAATTTTTTGTTACTTCTGAGTCGTACCCACCCATTACACCTGCAATACCAATAGGTTTTGATTCATCAGCAATAATCAGCATATCTTCATCTAACTTTCTATTTGATTGGTCTAGTGTTTTAATAACCTCTTCTTTTTTAGCTCTTCTTATTTTTACAGTTTTCCCTTCTATTGTGTCTAAATCAAAAGCATGAAGTGGTTGACCAACTTCTAGCATAACATAGTTTGTAGCATCTACTATGTTATTTATTGGTCTAATGCCGGCATCCATTATTTTCCTTTGCAGCCATAGGGGAGATGGTCCTATTTTTACATCCTTTATTACTCTAGTATAATATCTTCGACATAAGTCTTCATCTACTATCTTAATATCTTTAACATAATCATTTATATCTTCAACTTCATTTTTGATTTTAATATCAGGGTATTTGAATTGAGTATTCAGAGTAGCGGCTGTTTCTCTACCTATTCCAACCATACTTAAACAATCAGGTCTGTTAAAAGTAATTTCTAAATCCAATATATGTCCCTTTAGATTTAAAACATCAACAATATCTTTTCCAACTTCAATATCTTCATTTATAATGATTATTCCGTCTTTTGATTCTTTTGGTACTAATGAACTATCAATGCCAAGTTCCTCATAAGAACAAAGCATACCTTGAGATTCTATTCCTCTAAAATCAGTTTTTTCAATCTTCATCCCATTAGGGAGTACTGCACCTTCCACTGCAACGGGAACTAAATCATTTTCACTAATGTTTTTTGCACCAGTAATTAGCTTTACTTTCTTATTCCCTAAATCCACATGAACTACCTGCAATTTATCTGCATTAGGATGGGGCTCTAATTTCGTAATCTTTCCTAAATATATGTTATTTATGCTTTTATCCATATTTATTATCGAATCTACGTGAGTCCCTGTCATAGTTAATTTATCTGATAAGTCTCTTATGTCTGTATTTATATCTACGTATTCTTTTAACCAGTTTATCGGTACTAACATATATACCTCCTTAAAATTGTTTTAGAAACCTTATATCATTTTCAAACAATAATCTTATATCATTTATTTTATGTTTTACCATTGTTACTCTATCAATACCCATACCAAAGGCATATCCTGAATATATATTTGGATCTATTCCGCAGTTTTCAAGAACCTTAGGGTGAACCATGCCACAGCCAAGAAGTTCCATGCTCCATCCTGTATAGCTGCAAGCCTTACAACCTTTTCCCTTACATACTAAACAAGATACATCTACTTCCGCACTTGGTTCTGTAAAAGGAAAATTATGGGGTCTAAATCTTGTTTCCATATCCTCGCCAAAAAGTTCTTTTACAAAGTGATTTATAGAATCTTTTAAGTTTGCTAAAGTTACATTTTTATCTACTACCAAACATTCCATCTGGTGAAACATGGGAGAATGAGTATCATCAACTTCGTCAAATCTAAATGTTCTACCAGCAGAAACAATTCTTATAGGAGGTTTTTGTTCTTTCATAACTCTTATTTGAACCGGTGATGTTTGTGTTCTTAAAAGAAGCTCTTCATTAATATAAAAAGTGTCTGATTTGTCTCTAGATGGATGATCCGGTGGTGCATTTAAAGCATCAAAATTATTTTCTACCGTATCTATTTCCGGACCTTCTACAACATCATAACCCATCTTGAGAAATAAATCTTCCAGCTCTTCTTTTACCTTTAGAAGAGGATGTCTTTTACCAATATCAGGAAATTTACCAGGTATTGTAATGTCTATCTTTTCTTTTTCTAATCTTTTATTTTTCTCTATCTTTTCTATTTCCAGTTTCTTTTTTTCTATATTCTCTTCTAAAACAGTTCTCACTTCATTAGCCATTTTTCCAATTATTGGTCTTTTTTCTTTAGGCAAACTTCCCATTTCTCTTAAGAGCAGTGTTAGTTCTCCCTTTTTCCCTAGAAATTTAACTCTTAATTTTTCGATTTCATCTTTTGTTTCAATTTCATTTAATTCTTCTATTGCATTTTTTTGAATTATTTGCAGTTTTTCTTCCATAAAAATCTCCTTTCAAAAAATAAAACACTTCACCTAAGAGGCGAAGTGACGCGGTACCACTCTTCTTTTCACTTTAATTTTTAACGGTTCATACCGGACAATCTTACTGATTTCAGATTGTCTGCTATTGAGGGAAAGTCAACTGGATAGCGGCATATGCTTACAGCTCTAACATACACTCTCTTTTTTCGCTATTGATTCCAATTTTTAATCTCAATCATCGCATTTAATATTTTTATAGATTATATCAAAATTAAATTTATATATCAACTATCAATTAGTTATTTCGTATATTAGTATACCAGCTGCGATACCGGCATTAAGTGATTCTATATCACCTTTCATATTTATACCAACTAAATCATCAGATACATTAATTATCTTTTCCGATACACCACTACCTTCATTTCCTATAACTAAGGCTATTTTTTCTTTACACTCTAAATTTTTAATATCTATATTAAATCTTGGTGTTGAAGATAATATTTTAAATCCTGAATTCTTAAGTATTTTTAAGACCTCATCATTGCTATCACAAACAACTACTGGCAACCTTGGAATAGAGCCCATTGAAGCTCTAACTGTCTTACTGTTGTATAAATCAACAGTCTTTTCCAAAGTTATTACTCCACCTACATTAAATGCATCGCAGGTTCTGATTATAGTTCCTAAGTTTCCGGGGTCTTGTATTCCATCTATTAATATAAGCTTCTTTTTGTTAATTATTTCAGAGATTTTATAATCTTCAAAATTTACAACAAGTATTATGCCTTGACTATTTTTAGTATCGCTTATTCTATTAAATATATCCTTATCTATAATGTTTATTTCTAAATCTTCTTTTAATCTTTTTATATCATTAATCTTATCAAATTCTTCTGAAATTACGGCAAATTCTATGTTTCTTGAATATTTCAAATAATCCAAAGCTATTTGATATCCTTCCACTAAGTACATTTTATATTGATATCTATATTTTTTAGATTTTAAATTTCTTAATAACTTTACCTTAGTATTACTATTACTTTTTATCATTTTCTTTTTCTTCTAACTTCTTCAAACTTGCACTATCTCCTATAACAATTAAAGAATCTCCTCTTTTAACAACATCTTCTGCATATGGAGATATATTTACATCTTCTCCGGTCTTAATTGCCATTACACTTACACCGTAAGTTTTAGGTAATTTTAAATCTTTTAATGATTTATCTTCCCATTCTTCTTTTGCAGCAACTTCTATAATGCTGTAATCCGGTGCAAATTCTATTACATCCAAGATATTTGATGAAACTAAGTTATGGGCAACTCGTATACCAATATCTCTTTCAGGAAAGATAACCTTATTTGCTCCTATTTTATATAGAACCTTGCCGTGAAGTTCATTTTGTGCTTTAGAAATAACCTTTTTTACCCCTAATTCTTTTGCTATCAAGGTCCCCATAATCGATGCTTGAATATCAGATCCTATGGTAACTATCGCTACATCAAAATTTCTAATTCCTAAAGTTTTTAATGCATTTTCATCGACTGCATCAGCCTGTACTGAATGAGTAACATATTCAGATATTTCCTGAACCTTATCTGGGTCCTTATCTATGGCTAATACATCATACCCTAATTTTGATAATGTTTTAGCTACACTTGATCCAAATCTTCCGCAGCCTATAACTACAAATTGTTTCATATTTCCTCCTTATCCTACCAGTATTTTTCCTATTGGATATCTATAATTTCCTTTATTTTTATCCTGTCCTTGAGCTATTGCAAAAGCAATTGTCAGCGGCCCTATTCTTCCAATAAACATTGTAAAAGTTATTAAAACTCTTCCTAGATTAGAGAGATTAGGTGTTAATCCTCTACTCAATCCTACTGTTCCGAAGGCAGATGTTACTTCAAATAAAATATCATGAAAAGTAAATCCACTATTAATTTCTGTTATTGATAAAATGATTGTAACTACTGATACTAAGAGCAAAGATATTGTTGCAACAGATAATGCCCTTATTGTAGTTTTAGCATCAATTCTTTTCTGTAAAATCTCAACATCTTCATATCCCATAATCAATCTATATGTTGAAATTAAAATAATCCCTGTTGTAGTAGTTTTAATTCCCCCTGCTGTCGAGCCTGGAGAACCTCCTACAAACATAAATATTATCATTAGTAAGGATGTTGAATATCCTAATCCAGCTGTATCAATAGTATTAAATCCAGCTGTTCTTGGAGTAATAGATTGAAAAAAGGATGCCATTATTTTATCCTTAATATTTAGAACTCCTAAAGTTTCAGGATTATTGTATTCCATTATTAAAACCAGTAAAGCTCCGGATACTATTAAAATAAAAGTTATTATTAATACTAGTTTCGTGTGTAAAGAAAAATATCTAAATCTTCTTTCTCTTAAAACTTCCATGACAACATAAAATCCAATACCACCTAAAACAATAAGCATCATAACAGTTATATTAACAATTACATCCCCAGAATAATCCACTAGACTATTGCCGGTTATATCAAACCCTGCATTACAAAAAGCTGATACAGCATGGAAAATTGAAAACCATATACCTTTAATCATACCCAGCTCTTTAGTAAAGGTAAAGGATAAAAATAAAGCTCCTACCGCCTCTATACCTATTGTCATTAGCAAAACTCTTTTAGTTAATAGCACTATACCTTGCAATGTCGTTGCATTCAATTCTTCTCTTATCAATAGTCTATCCTTCAGGGTAATTCTTCTTCCTAAAAGAAAGGCTATCAATGTGGCCATAGTCATAATTCCAAGTCCACCTATTTGTATAAGTATTAAAATTACTATCTTCCCAAATAAAGTCCACTGAGTTGCTGTATTTACAACTATTAAGCCGGTTACACAAACTGCCGAAGCTGATGTAAAAAGAGCGTCTATAAAACCTATACTATTTCCATCAACTGATGCAAAAGGTAGATTTAAAAGTGTAGCTCCTGTTAAAATAGTAATTCCAAACCAAATCATCAGGAAGTGAGAAGGATTTAATTTTAGACTATCATAATTTTTATTCGGATTTTTCATAAATTCCTCCTAAATATTCACTCATTATTATAGCACTTTATTATTTAATTTAAAAGAAAAAAGACTGCCCTGGACAGTCTCTAAAGTAATTTATTTTACTGATTCTACTAAAGTTTTAAATCCTTCTGGGTCGTTTACAGCCATTTCTGAAAGCATTTTTCTATTTATTTCAATATTATTTTGCTTTAAAGCATTTATGAATCTACTGTAAGATAATCCATGGATTCTTGCAGCTGCGTTTATTCTTGTAATCCATAATCTTCTTAAATCTCTTTTTCTTAATTTTCTTCCAGTATACGCATAGGATAAGGACTTCATTACTGCTTGGTTTGCCATTTTAAACTGATTGCTTTTTGCTCCATAGTATCCTTTTGCTAACTTTAATACTTTTTTGTGGTTTTTCTTTGCATTTAAACCTCTTTTTATTCTAGCCATTTATGATCCTCCTCACTATTTGTATGGTATTAACTTTTCTACTCTTTTTTGATCTCCCTCAGACACTAAGGTATTTTTTCTTAAATTTCTAACTCTTTTTGCAGATTTTTTTCCAGTATTGTGTCCTTTATAAGCCTTCGCTCTTTTTATTTTACCAGTCGCTGTTTTATTGAATCTTTTAGCTGCTGATCTTTTAGTTTTTAATTTTGGCATTTCATGTCCTCCTTTTAATTATCTGTTTTTGCGCTCAAAAACATAATCATCTGTCTACCTTCCATTTTAGGTCTTTTATCAATGATTGAATATTCTTCAGTTTCTTTAGCAAATTTTTCTAAAACTTCTCTTCCCAATTCTGTATGACCCATTTCTCTTCCTCTAAATCTTACAGAAACTTTTACTCTGTCGCCATTTTGCAAAAACTCAATAGCATGTTTAGCTTTATAACCTAAATCATGATCTTCGATTTTTGGAGAAAGTCTTATTTCTTTTACTTTAATCACCTGTTGTTTTTTCTTTGCTTCTTTTTCTTTTTTCTGCTGTTCGTATCTAAATTTTCCATAGTCCATAATTCTACAAACAGGTGGTTTTCCATTTGGAGCTACTTCTGCTAAGTCCAAGCCTTTTTCTATTGCTAATTTTTGGGCTTCTTCAATTGGTAGAATACCTAATTGTTCACCTTCTTGGTCAATAACCCTTACTTTTTTTTCACGAATTTCTTCATTGATCTTAAGTTCTTTAATAATTACACCTCCTAATATAATAAAAAAGACAGCTATATCCGCTATCTTTTAGACGTACTTCACCAAAAATTAATCAGTGTAGTAAATATTAACCTTACTGACTTCTGTCGCAAGGTGAGAAGCGGATACTTCTACTTTATTAACTATTATAGTATATCAAATTTAAAATATTTGTCAATCATTATTTTATATAAGCCATGGGATTAGTATGATTACCATTAATTCTTACCTCAAAGTGTAAGTGAGGTCCTGTAGACAACCCTGTTGTTCCAGACTTTGAAATAACCTGTCCCTTAGTCACACTCTGTCCTTTTGATACCAGTACACTTGTATTGTGTGCAGAAAGAGTTGAAATTCCACCACCGTGATCTACAATTACTATATTTCCATAAGCCCCGTACCAACCAGCATACTGAACTACACCATCGTTAGCTGCAACGATGTTTTGATTCATAGCAACACCTATATCTACTCCTGTGTGCATTTTTGAGTATCCGTAAATAGGATGCATTCTCATACCGTATGGTGATGTCACTCTATAATAACCTGGAGATGGCCAAGCCATTACTCCACCGGCATATTCCATTTCCAATTGTGCTTTGTTTATTTCATCTTCTAATCTTTTAGAGTCTGCTAATAATCTATCTTCCTGTGCTTCAAGTTCTTGAATTTTACCCTGTAAACTTCTCATATAGTCTTCTTTACTTCTACTTACAACTACTATATCATTCTTTTTGCTTTCAACTTCATTTAAAGCAGTGGAAAGACTATTTTTTTCACTTTCCAGCTCTGCTTTTAGCATATTAAGTTCATTATTTTCAGCTTCTAATCCAGTTAATAATTCCACATCATTATCAACAATTTTTTGTATCATGTCTAGTCTAGTAAGAAAATCACTTAGATCTTCAGCTTCGAATAAAACTTCAATATATCCTAGAGATCCACCTTTTTTATACATAACTCTTACTCTTTTTTCAAGTAGTTCTGTTTTTAGATTTATCTTTTCTTCAATTTCTTGAATGTTTTTTTCACACTGGGTAATATTATTATTCATTTCTTCAATATTAGAGCTTAATTGATCAATTTCAGAATTTATATTTCTAATTTCGCTATCTAATTTATTGATTTCTTGAGCTACAGAGTTTTTTGCCTGTTTTTCTTGATCTAATTTTTCAAGAATACTTTTTCTCTGTTGTTCTGTATATTGTAAGTTATTTTTTAACTCGTCAATTTTAGAAGCACCTGCTGAAACTGTAAAAATAGAAACAATAACTATGATTGTTATTAAAAATCTTAATTTTCTCATTTTTACCTCCTAGACATTCAAGAATTTTTTTAGTGATACAATACTTCCTAATATACCTATGCCAATACCTATAGTCATAAATATTATAAGAATATCCGTTGATATTGATGTTGCCGGTATAAATTGAAAAGACAGTAATGGTGCTAATTTTTGATTACCATATCCTACTAGATAATCATAAGCATTTAATACTACTATAGTAGCTATTATAGACCCTAATAAGCCTAATAGCAAGCCTTCAAATAAAAATGGTCCTCGTAGATATCCATTTGAAGCTCCTATGTACTGCATCAATCTTATTTCGGTTCTTCTTGAGGCTACAGTTATTTTAATAGTATTTTGGATAATAAAAATGCTAATTAAAAGCAAAACAATAATTAATATTGTACCTATAATTTGTACATAGCTTGATGTGCTAATAAGCATATCCACGGCTTCTTTATAGTATTTTATCTCTTCAATACCATACATGTTTTCTACCCCTATTAATACTTCTTCAGAATAGCTAACTTCTTCTAATTGTATTACATAGGTGTTTGGTAGTGGATTTTTACTAAATCCATCAAGTAAATCTCCATCTTCTCCCCAATCTTCTTTCATTTTGTTTAAAGCATATTCTTTTGATTGATATACAACTGATAAAACACCTTCAAGATCCTTAATATTATTTCCTATTTCTTCGATGCGCTGGTCATCTATATCATCTTCAAGATACACATATATTTCATCAAATTTTTCTTGAGCACTTAATGTTAATGTGTTTATATTTAGTATAAGCAATAAAATCATACCCAAAATAATAAGTACCGATGCCACTGAACCTATTGAAGCCAAACTCATTGTTCTATTCCTTAGAATTCCTTGAAATCCTTGTTTGAATGTGTTTTTTAAAATTCTAGAAAACATTGTAGTACTCTCCCTCTTTCGTATCTCTAATGATTTTGCCGTTTTTTAGCTCGATTACTCTTCTTTTCATGTCATCTACTATTGCTCTGTCATGAGTCGCCATAATAAGGGTAGTACCTCTTTTATTTATTTCTTTAAATATTTTCATGATTTCATAGGAGGTTTCAGGATCTAGGTTCCCTGTTGGTTCATCCGCAATTATAACCTTTGGTTTATTAGCTACTGCTCTAGCAATTGCTATTCTCTGCTGCTCTCCTCCAGCGAGTTCATTAGGGTAATTGTTTGCTTTGTCACTAAGTCCAACCATGCTTAAAACTGTTGGAATCTCTCGTCTTATAGTCCTTGGATTATGTCCTACTACTTCCATTGCAAAGGCAATGTTTTCATATACTGTTTTATTTTCTAAAAGTCTAAAATCTTGGAATATTACTCCTATTTTTCTTCTATGTATTGGAACCATTCTATTAGTTAGATTTGTTATATCTTCACCATTAAATATTATCTCTCCGTTGGTTGGTTCTACTTCCTTTATCAATAATCTTATTAAAGTTGTTTTTCCT
>JAABRS010000020.1 GCA_011390775.1 Clostridia bacterium
GTATACCCATTGGGGGAATTTCTAAAGGATTCATTATGGGCAAATATGTAGTCTGATTGGTTATCCTTATTTAGGGGTTTGAAGTTTATATCTTCATCAACTTTTAAACCATCTAGTTTTGTACTTCCTAAATATTTCATTTCTAAAATTTCGTAGGGATTCTTTCCACCGTTTTTCAACAGGACCTCTGAAATATGAGTGTTTTTTACATTAAATCCCACCTTTAATATATGTTCCGGTAGTTCTTTTGTTTTGTCTTTTATATGATTTAATAAGTAATCTAGGGATCCTTTATCCTCTTTATGACAGGATATGTTGGTAATATAGGCATCTCCACTTACTTTTATAGGTTTTGTAATAAGACCAGCTACTGCTTTGACTAAATTCTTTTCAAGCAAAATATAATAGTCATTTCCATTATCAAAATGACTACTTTTACAGTGGGTTATATATTCTTCTAAATCTTTTATACCTGATAATTTATTATACTCTTTAAACAATCTATATGCGTCTTCTTTGTTCTTTTTATTTAGTTGTAAAATAGTTTTGATTTCTATCAATTTTTATCCCTCTTTTAAAGTTTTAGCACCATAAAGGACTTCTTCCCATCTGATCCTTCTTGATTTTTCTTCTTGAGTTTCTAGAAGGTCATTGTATTTCCTTTTAAGCGGACTGTATAGTAATAGAGAAACAATTAGTATAAATAATAAATAGTTATTATCTATAATAACCTCCTCTAAAGTAACTCTATCATAAGAATACAAACTTCTTAACTTATTGTAAGTAGAAGTGTGATTACTGCTTATATAATTAGGAAGAAATTCTGTATAGAATTTTTCATCAATATAATATCCCTCTTCTTTAAACATCTGAATATTTCCTTTAATATAAGCATCCATTAGACTTTTAATTTCTGGAGATACACGGCTTAATATTATATATGCACCACTATCCACACCCTGTGCTATATTTGCCATAAATTCTTTTTTAGAAAATAGAGAGTATTCCCTTATAAATCCTTTTTTAAACATACTCCGTCCGTATTTTTTGGTTTCTAAATTTGACCAGTCGTGAAATGAGTAGCCGTTATCTTTATAAAAGTTTAGATTCATAGAATCTACCAACTGACTGAAATCTTTATAAGGAGAATTTTCTAAGTCATTGGAATAGAATTTTTCTCTTACATGATAAAACTCATGGGCAAGAACCATTTTCATCCATATTTGTTCTTCATTAGGATTAATATCTACCGCAGCGTAAATTTCTCTATCATTAATTGTACCTGCATAGTAATCCCCACCAATATTAATAGATTTGATTAATATTATATCATCTATATATTTATTTATAATCTCCTTTGGATATATTCTTTGAAAATCTTTCAAGTATTTTTGGGCATAGAAAATATCTTCTTCTTCATAAGTTTTAATAATCCATCCTTCAGATTCTTTATTATTTAAGAATTGATTTTTATCATATCTAACATTGTAGGATGGATCAGGGTTTTTATTAAACCATGAATAAGATTCACTTCTATCAATATTTTGTTCTTCTGCTAATGCTATACTTTGAGATACTATAATGATAAGAATTAAAATAATCAGCCAAAATTTTTTCACAGAATCACTCTTTTCTTTACTTCTTATTATATATTTACCTGATTTTTTCTTATTTATTATAAATTTTTTTTAATATTTATTCTTCTTTATATATACATCTAAAGCTTCTGTTCCTTTCTTGATAAGGTTAATTATAAGAATTAAAACATAAATAGATATTCCTAAAAACACAAAATAAATCAATCCAAAAAATGATGAAAAAATATTAAATCCTAACATACCCATAAAAGCTCCTTTTTAGTATAATTTTATTTTAAGTAAATAAACATAATCATTTGACAAAACTTCATTCATGTATTCATCTGGTTCTATAAAGAAATCATTAGGTATACCATTTATAGTGTTTCCATCGTTACCTACAAAAGCTGCTATTATATATTCACCTTTATCTACTTCAATATTTTTTACCGTATCCCATGTACTAGTTTTACCTATGTCATTTCTCGAATCTATTTTTCCCGTTGATATATCTTTTCCTTCAATAAAAGATATACTCCAGTTACTATTATTTTGAGTATCTGACATATTAAACATGATATACTTTTCTATTTCATTATTAACAGGATTTGAAGTTTTTAAAATAGGTCCTATTTTTTCTCCTCCAAGATATTTTTCTATCCAAATATCTATATTTTCCACATCTTTATTCTCCTGATATTCAAATACAAAACTGTGATTAACTCCTGTACCTTTAATTAGAGCCTCTTCTTTATCTGTAAGTTCTGCCTCTTTTATAGTACTTGACTGTACAAGGTCATCGTCAGAAGAGCAAGAAGAAGTTATTAAAATTAAAGCAAAGACTATGAGTGTAATTGTGATTCTATTTTTTTTCATACCAAATTTGTTCCTCCAAAGTTATTTACTTTAATAATACAATAAAATTCAAATTTTTAAATTAACTTTTTATTAAAGTTTATAAATTTCATCATGCCAGTAAGCATGTTGAAACTCAGTATTACACTCTACAATAGCTTCTTCGTATGAAATTTTTTCCGACTTAGAATCTACAGCCTTTAGATAACATAATCTGTTATTTATATCTTTTTCTATTTTTTCTTTATCCTTAACTATAATACCGTGGCTTGGCAGGAATATAAAATCTGTATATGATTTTAATTTTTCTAAAGAATGTATATGTCTTTTAATAACACTTTTTCCTATAAAAGGCAGTAAATCTTCTCCTTGATTTGTATACATAAGTTCATCTCCAATGTGAATATATTTATCATTAATATTAATCAGCAAACTACATTGAGCATGCCCGGGGAATTTTTGTATTATTAAATCAAAGTTTCCAAATTTTAAACTCATTTCCCTATGAATCTTTGTATCCGGAGTAAAAAGATGATGCTTATCGCTATCTACATAAATATCTAAAGTTTTTTCATAATCATTACTACCAATTATTTCTTCAGGATTAATTTCTTTTAATCCTAAAATATGATCCAGATGAAAGTGACTTATAATTACTTTTTTTATTTCAATATCTTTATTTCTAAGTTCTTCTTCTACTGCACTTATATGGTTTCTAAAGCCTGTATCAATTATTAAAGCTTCCTGACCGTCTATCACTGCATAAATGTTATAACCAAATTTATTATCTTTTCTAGGTGGAAATGTATACATATAAAAATTATCCTCTAACTTATTAATAATCACTTCAACTACCTCCTTATTAAATTAAATCTTCATAAACATCAATTTTTCTTGAATGCATAAAGGGTTTATATTTAATCGTATTTTGTGGAAATTTCTTGCTGTTTTCTTCAGTATTAATTTCCAAAGACATCATACCTTCACTAAATTTTGAATATATATAATCCCTTTCCTTGAAAAATGAATTCGGGCCAAATATACCGCTGTATCCTATATTTTCATTTTCGTTGCAGTAATTTGAATATACGGTGTAAATATTATTTTCTCTTGATCTTGCTTTTGCCATTGTCCATAAAATATTTTTTTCGGAATTCAATTTATTATATTCTTTTCCTGATTCATCAGGTATTAGAAGTAAATCTATACCTTTTAATGTTAATACTCGTGCAAATTCAAAATTAATCAATTCTTCACCAAATGTTATACCTAATCTTCCGTATTCCGTATCAAAATAATTTAAATCACCTTCTTCACTCATATTTTTATTTTTGATTCCTCTGCTAAATATTTGATTATATTCAAAAGTTATACCTTCACTATTAAGAATTAAAGCTGTAGATTTTTTATACTTATTTAAATAACTGACAACTACATAGGTATCCTTTGCTATATTTTTTATCATTTCTGCAATCATTGCTTCTATTATTTCTCTTTTAATGTTTACTATTTTTCCATTTATATAAGGATTTAATATGTTTTTAGGAAACAGTATTATTTTGCTACCCTTTGATTGTTCCTTTTTTATACCATCGATTAAGATTTTACTAATTTCTTCTCTGCTGCTTAATCTTTTTCTTTTGATCTGGCAAGTTGAGATTTTAAATTTTTTGCCTGCGGGTAGTTTATCATCATACTGTTTGTAAAACCATACAGGATTCCAAGTATAAGGATTTCTCAATAACTCCTTATAAAAAGAATATTTAGGCAATTCTATTTTTTCTTCTTTTATTTGTAAGTCTGCATAAATACATCCATTATCCGATTCTATATAGTTAATAATCTGTCCTTTTTCATCTATAATACAGCTTCCACCGGTAAATTCCACTCCCTTTTCTTCTCCCCATCTATTGGATATGATCATTGGTGTATCAGTTTCTAAAGCTCTTTGATGCCAAAAAGTAGATGGTACTTTTTCTCCAGTCCAGTTACATGGTGCACAAATTACATCACATCCCTTTCTATACATTATTTTTGTGGTTTCCGGAATATTTAAATCCATGCAGATACATATCCCTATATTTCCAATTTTTGTTTTAAAAACTTCTATACCTTCATCTCCATCTTTAGCCCACATAGGATCAGCTATAAAGGAATGTACTTTTCTATATCTACCTATATATCCCTCAGGTCCAATTAAAGCTGCTGAATTATAATATATGTCTTTATCATTTTTTTCCGCCATTCCTATAACAACGTAATTTTTGAATTTCCGAGTTAAACTTGATACTAAATTTGTAGTTTTTCCAGGTATGTTTTCTACGAAAGGTTTTATCTCTCCTCTATTTTGCCATATATATCCTGTTGTACACATCTCAGGTAATACTATTAAATCAGCACCATTTTCCGATGCTTCAGTAATTAGATTCATAATATTTTTAATGTTTATATCTAACTGTCCTTTTATTGGTTCATACTGTATCGATGCTACTCTTAATGCTTTCATTACTACCTCCATAATAATTATGATGTTAACTATATTATAGTATTAAATCGGAATTTTTACCAATATTCATAAAAATTCATTTTTTCTTAATAAACTCTACATCTACTATCATTTCAGTACTTTTAAGCAAACACGCTTGTCGATTGCTTTGATTGTCAAAGTTTTTCATTGACAAAGGAAATTCATGAGTTTATACTTTAGTTTGAATATCAAATTATTAGGTATTCGGTTAATTTAAAAATCAATTAAATTTATGGAGGTAAACAAATGACTTTTGAAAAAGTTAAAAACATTTTAGTAGAAGAATTAGGATTAGAAGAAGACGAGGTAAAACTAGAAAGCAATCTGAAAGACGATTTAGAAGCTGATTCACTTGATTTAGCAGAGGTAGTAATTAATCTTGAAGAAGAATTTGATATAGAAATACCTGAGGAAGACTACCCTAAATTTGTAACGGTAAAAGATATAGTAGATTTCTTAGAAAAGTAATTAGGAGTAAATGAAATGCATCGAAATCAAATAACAGAATTATTAAATATAAAATATCCTATCTTTCAAGGCGGCATGGCATGGGTTTCTGATGCAGATTTAGCAGGAGCTGTATCTAACGCCGGAGGTCTTGGAATAATAGCAGCCGGCAATGCTCCAGCAGATTGGGTAGAATCGGAAATAAATAAAATAAGAAAAATAACAGATAAGCCCTTTGGTCTCAATATAATGATGATGAGTCCATTTAAGGATGAAGTTTGCGAATTAGCTTTAAAATTAGAAGTTCCTGTAATTATTACCGGTGCTGGCAGCCCAGGAAATTATCTTGAATTATGGAAGAAAAAAAATATTAAGGTAATCCCCGTTTGTCCTTCTACTAGTTTTGCTCTAAGAATGGAAAGATACGGGGCTGATGCAGTAATATGTGAAGGCACTGAAGCAGGAGGACATGTTGGTCAGTTAACTACAATGGCTTTAGTTCCCCAGGTAGTTGATGCAATCAGTATTCCAGTAATAGCAGCTGGCGGTATTGCCGATAAACGCGGTGCAGCTGCAGCCTTTATGCTTGGAGCTTCAGGCGTTCAAGTTGGAACTAGATTTTTAGTTTCAAAAGAATGCAATGTACATCAGAATTTTAAAGATAAGGTAATATCATCAAAAGATATTCATACTGTTGTTAGTGGTTTAAATACTGGACATCCTGTTAGAAGTATCAAAAATAGTCTAACCAACAAATTTAAAAAATTAGAAAAAACCGGTGCTCCTATGGATGAATTTGATAATGTAGGAAAAGGAGCATTGAGAAAAGCTGTAGTAGAAGGCGATATAAAAAATGGATCCTTAATGGCCGGTCAAATTGCTGGACTAATTAAAGATGAACTTAGCTGCAGTGAAATTATAGATGAAATAATTAATGGAGCTTACGATTTAATTGAAAGCTTCAATAAATAGTATCAATGGAGGTAATTATGAATAAAACAGCATTTATTTTCCCAGGGCAAGGAGCTCAATATGTAGGTATGGGAAAGGATTTTTATGATAATTTTGAAATTGCGAGAGAAACATTTGATATTGCAAGTGAAGCTTTAAATATGGATATGAAAAAACTATGTTTTGATGGTCCTGAAAATGAGCTTATGTTGACTGAAAACACTCAATCTGCAATATTAACTGTAAGCACTTCTATTTTAGAGGTTCTTAAAAAGGAATTTGACTTAACATGCGATATTACAGCCGGATTAAGCTTAGGAGAATATACCGCCTTAGTAAATGCAGGTATACTTACCTTTGAAGAAGCTGTAAAAGTTGTAAAAAACAGAGGTAAATACATGCAAAATGCAGTTCCTGAAGGCAAAGGTAAAATGGCAGCTTTAATTGGCGGTAATAGAATTGATGTAGAAAGATTATGTTACGATCACAAGAAATATGGTATTATACAACCTGCTAATTTTAACTGCCCGGGACAAATTGTCATTGGTGGGGAAGTTCTTCCAATAAAAAAAGCAATGGAAAGTATAGCCGACTATAATATAAAAAGAGCTATAGAACTACCAGTTAGTGCTCCTTTCCACACTGAAATGCTTAAGCCTGCAGCAGAAAACCTATATAAGGACTTAAATAGCGTTACTATAAGTAATGGCAAATTTCCTGTAGTTTCAAATGTCACCGGAGAAATATATAAAGATGATGCTGACATAAAAGATTATCTTCTTCAGCAGGTATACTCTTCAGTACTATGGGAGGATTCTATTGATACTATGATTACAGAAGGTGTAGATACCTTTATAGAAATTGGTCCTGGAAAATCTTTAAGCGGATTTATTAAAAAGATAGATAGAAGTCTTAATATATTAAATGTTCAGGACATGAAATCTCTTAACAAATCATTTGTTAAGTTAGGAGTTGCTTCATAATGACAAATAAAACTGCTATTATTACTGGAGCTTCCGGTGGTTTAGGTTGTGCAATAGCTAAAAAGTTAAATGAAAATAATTATAATTTAATATTAAACTACTATAAAAATAAATCTTCCCTAGACGAATTAGTGAAAACTTTTAAAAATAAGGAAACAAAAAATATAATAGTTCAGGGTGATATTTCTGTTTATTCTGATGCTGAAAATCTTATCAAAGAGTCCTATGAACAATTCAACAAGATTGATTTATTAGTAAACAACGCTGGCATAACAAAAGACAAGCTTTTGACTATGATGTCAGAAGACGACTTTCAAAAGGTTATAAATGTCAATTTAAATGGTACTTTTAACTGTATAAGACATATCAGCAAAAAAATGATTAGACAGAAAGAAGGTAAAATTATTAATATATCTTCAGTAATAGGTCTTACAGGTAATATAGGACAATCAAATTATGCTGCATCAAAAGCAGGAGTAATTGGTTTAACTAAATCCGTAGCAAAAGAACTTGCTCGAAAAAATATAACTTGCAATGTTATAACCCCTGGATTTATCGAAACAGAAATGACGGATGTTTTAGACGAAAAACAAATATCAAATATCAAAAATCAAATACCATTAAAAAGGTTAGGTTCACCTGAGGATGTAGCAAATCTGATTATATTTTTATCATCTGACAATGCTAATTATATTACCGGACAGGTTATATCAGTAGACGGTGGACTTTATATGTAAAGGAGTGTATTAAATAATGAGTAAACGAGTTGTAATTACTGGCATAGGCGCTGTAACTCCTATCGGTAATGGATTAGAAAAGTTTTGGGAAGGAATAAAATCAGGAAAATGTGGTGTTGATGAAATAACCTCCTTCGATACTAGTGATTTTTCTGTAAAATTAGCTGCTGAGGTTAAAGATTTTAACCCTAAAGATTATATGGATAGAAAAGAAGCTAAAAGAATGGATAGATTTTGTCAATTTGCAATGGCTTCTTCGAAAATGGCTGTAGAAGATTCTCAATTAGATATTGAACGTATAAATCAAGAAAAATTTGGTGTAATAATAGGCAGTGGTGTTGGTGGAATTGAAACCATTGAAAATCAAATGGAAAGATTGTTAACAAAAGGCCCGGGAAAAGTTTCTCCTTTTTTTATACCTATGCTTATATCTAATATGGCTTCCGGCCTTGTAGCTATAAAATATCAAGCTAAAGGCATAAATATGGCCGTTGTCACAGCCTGTGCTTCCGGGGCAAATGCAATAGGTGAATCTTATAGAAAAATCCAAAGTGGTCAGTGCGATTTAATGTTAACAGGCGGCGCTGAAGCATCAGTTACTCCAGCAACAGTTGCAGGTTTTTCTGCTATGACAGCCCTATGCTCTGCTACGGATAAAAATAGAGCTTCTATCCCTTTTGATAAAGATAGATCAGGATTTGTAATGGGAGAAGGTTCTGGTATGTTGTTATTAGAAGAATACGACCATGCTGTAAATAGAGGAGCAAAAATATACGGAGAAATAGCAGGATACGGAGCTACTTGTGATGCATATCATATTACTTCTCCAGAACCAAATGGATTAGGTGCTAAAGGTTCCATGGAAATGGCAATAAAAGAAGCCGGCATCAGTAACAATGATGTAGATTATATAAATGCCCACGGAACTAGTACCCCATACAACGATAAATTTGAAACCTTAGCTATTAAAAATCTTTTTGGTGATGAGGCTTACAATATACCCGTAAGTTCTACTAAATCAATGACAGGGCATCTTATAGGCGGTGCAGGTGCTGTTGAAGCTATAGTTTCTATTATGGCTATAAAGGATGGATTTATTCCTCCAACAATCAATTATAAAAATCCTGATCCTGAATGTGATTTAAATTATGTTCCTAACAAAGGAATTGATAAAGAAATAAATTATGTTCTGTCAAATTCCTTAGGATTTGGCGGTCACAACACTACATTACTATTTAAAAAGTTTAAAGGTTAGTTATATGTATGATATCAATGAAATTAAAAAAGTTATCCCCCACAGAGAACCCTTTTTATTAATCGATAGAGTAATCGAGTTAGAAAAAGGAAAAAGAGCGGTAGCTATAAAAAGTGTAAGTTACAACGAATATTTTTTTAGAGGCCACTTCCCAGACAATCCTGTTATGCCTGGAGTACTTATATTAGAAGCCTTAGCACAAACGGGAGCATTTGCACTTCTAAGCGAAGAAAAATTCAAAGGCAAAATTGCATACTTTGGCGGTATGAAAAACGTTAAGTTTAAAAAAATGGTTATTCCTGGAGATACTTTAAGATTAGTAACAGAAATTGTAAAAATTAAAGGCAGTATAGGAATAGGCGAAGCAACTGCATATGTCGAAGGTAAAATAGCTGCAAAGGCAACAATGACCTTTGCAATAAAATAAAGATTCCGTAATGGAATCTTTTTTTATGCTGCTTCTTCTATTCTACTATCTTTATTGCTGACTATTTTTGTAAAATTCAAATAATATTCGTATACAGCTAAGTATTTATCTACAAAACTAACAATCCATGCTTCCCTGTATCTTGGTATTCTTATAGGAAACATATGACTTAGTATTATATTACTCTCCTTGTCATTAACCTTGAAATATTTTTTCGAATTTTCAAGAGCAATTTTAGGATGATTCACAGCATGAAGAAATGAATCAAGAAGCAATCTAATCCTCATTTTCTTATTGAATTTATATAAATAGAAATCATGTAAAAGTGCTCCTCTGATTGTTGATTTTATATCTAAATCAAATTTTGATGCAATTTTATAAGATCTATATGCAACATCTACTACGTGCTCAAAAACACTCTCGTTATGATGTTTAATCCCCTTCATCTTGATAAATTCTTCGTGTTCGAGGAAAGGTTTACAAATTTCAGCAAATTTTTCGTCTTTATATTTCATTTAACCACCTTTTTAATCAAAAACTATACCTATTATAGCAGTTCTAGATTAAAAAGTAAATTAAAATTATGTTAACTTTATTAATATTTTCGGTTTATTAAATTTTCCAGTACATTTTGTGTTATCTCTGCATATTTTCCTCTGCCAACCTTCTTCAATAAATTTATAGATTTTTTAGTATATTTTTCTGCCAACTCCATCGACTGTTCTACTCCTTTGTACTCATCTACATAATGGAATATCTTTTCGATATCTAAATCGGTAATATCTTTTTTATTTAAAATATTTTTAATATTATTATTTTTATCATTTTTAACTGCATATATTATTGGCAAAGTATATATACCATTAAAAAGATCAACCTTAGTATTTTTACCCATTTTTTCTGAAGATTGAGTGTAATCCATACAATCATCTATAATTTGGAAAGCCATACCTGCATAATATCCAGAATTTCCAATAACTCTGGAGTTAAAGTTGCCTAATTTAGATTCAAAAGCTCCAGCATACATAGATAACCCAAACATAGCCGCAGTTTTTCCCGAAATAATTCTTAAGTATCTTCTTACAGTCATGTCGCTGTTAAATTTGTTTTCGTTCTGAAACACTTCCCCAAGACATACCTTTTCCATACCGTCAGTAATACGATTTTCTTCTAAATCATAATCACCAGCTAAAAGTCTATAAGCCTTAGCAAAAATAAAATCTCCTGTATAAACTGCAGAATCTTTACCGAATTTATGCTGTATACTATCTATTCCTCTTCTTGTATCAGCATCATCTATTATATCATCATGAACTAAAGTAGCCAGATGTATCATTTCAATTGAAGCTGCTAAGGGTAAAATTCTTTCCTTATTATATTCTCCCATTTTTGCAGATAAAATCAAAAGTCCAGCTCTTACTCTCTTCCCGTTTGCTTTAAGCAAGTGGTCTATAACTTTTTCAATTGATTTTGTGTTTTTAGTTTTTAAATTTTTATTGATAATTTCCTGTACTTCATCTAATTCACTTTTTATTTCAGGAATATTATTCCAAATTTTTGTCATATTATCACCATATCATATTCATAAAAATACCTTACTGCCTTTAAGACAGTAAGGCATTAATTAATTAACCTAGTCGAAATACAAGTAAGACTTTCGTGCAAACTTGGTATTCTTCCACCATTCTTTTAACCTAGGAAGAACGTAGTAATCTAATCCAAAGGTACTTCCTGATCCTGCTATTAAAGCTATACCACCAAAGAAGAACCAAAGTATAGTAGCATCCGACATACCTGTTAGTGATATTCCTATTACTAATCCAACACTAACTACAGAGCTTAAGAATGTAAACAATCCTACAATTAATGCTAATCCTATAGCTATTTCCATTAATACCATTCCCGTTTGGAAAGGCACAGCATTTGGAGCTACAATATTATCTATAATCCACTGCATAAACCCAGGTACTTCTTCAAATAATGCTTCTCCATATCCTGAAGGTTTATGATCTGTAATCCACTGGGCAAATCCCGGTAGATTACTAACTACAGCTTCTCCTTCTTCTGCTGCCCAAGTAGCTGCTGCCGTTGCATCTGCTGCTCCTGTAGCTGCTGCTGTTGCTTCTGCTGCTCCGTCAGTTGCCGGTGTGGAAGCATACATCTTCTGTTCTGCTAGCCATCCTTCATCTATCTTCTTAACACCTTCTACCAACCACATAAATCCTAACCACATTCTCAAAGGAACTAGCCAAAAATTAGGTGATCTTTTAGCAAAATGTCCACCAACAAAGGATCTGTTGTTTTTAACATGAAAAAATTCATGCATCCAGTAATTCCATAACTGTCTTACACCTGATACTAAGAACTGGTAGTAGAAGTTAACAAAATGTTTAATTAACATTGCAAACCATCCACTTGTTTTAAATCCTGTATCTGCTACTGCATATCTAGAACCTACAGAAACCATAAATCCGTGGTAATTTTGTTTATGCTTATGCTTTTCCGTATCTTTAATTTCAGCAGCTATATTAAGTGCTGCTGTATGTCCTGATTGCTCTGCTGCTTCTACTATTTGAGGAAGAACTCCATCTTCATCTTCGTAGTATGTATTATCTCCTGCTGCATATACATTATCGAAGCTATTAGTTTTCATATGTTCATCTACTAATATTCTACCCCCTCTTCCAGTTTCTAAACCTAAACCGGAACAAAAGTCGCAGTTTTTAATTCCTGCTGTCCAAATTAATGTATAAGTAGGTATCACTGTATCATCTTTTAATGTAATAGAATCTTTATCTACCTTTACTATTGGAGAATTTTTTAAAAGCTCAACTCCAAGTTTTTTATAATACTTATCTGCTACCTTATTAACCTGTGCATCACTTTCAAGCATATTAAGTATTCTGTCTAAAGCTTCTATATTATATATAGTAACTTCTTTTTCATCAATGCCGTATTTTCTGCATAAGCTTTTCTTAGCATCTCCTAATTCACCAGCCATTTCAACACCGGTAAATCCACCACCACATACAGCAAAGGTTAACATTTTCTTTCTTTCATCTTCATCTTTTTCATATGAAGCTTTCAAGAACATTTCTTCAACGTGCTTTCTTATTTTAATAGCATCTTCATATGCCCATAGTGTAAAGGCATTTTCTTCTGCTCCTTCTACTCCAAAGAAATTAGATTCATTACCTGTTGCTAGAATTAAATAATCGTAGTCGTATTCTGTTTCATTAGAATATAACTTCTGTTCTTTAAAATTAATATTATTAATTTTATCTACTACTACATTTACCTTTCTTTCTGCAAAGATTTTAAATAAATCAATCTTAATTGAATCCGGCTCGGTTCTAAAAGCCGCTACCTCATGAAGTTCTGTCATGAGAGTATGAAAATGATTCTTGTCAATTAATGTAATTTCTACATCGTCATTATCCTTAAATTGTTTATGCAATGTTTTTCCTGCTTTAACACCTGCATAACTTCCTCCAAGGATTACTATCTTTTTACCCAACTATAATCACCTCTTATTATAAATTTTTTTTAATTATAAATATTGTAAGTATCTTTTTTATAAAAACCCCAACAATTCTAAATTATTATAGCATAAATAAATATTTAACACAATTATACATTTATTAAGGTTATTTAATAAGCATAAATTATATTATATTGAGTTTTTTATAATATTAGCAGAAGCGTTATTATAATGATTCATATTTATATAAATTATTTTGTCGCTTCTTTAATATATAATAAATTAATTTTACACTATAGTCAAATTTAATGAGAATTTTTTGAATAAATCCAATTGTTACTGTTATTTAATTAACATGTTACTGTAATAAAACTTGAAATTTAGTTTAATTTAGTTTATTATAATAACAAATATTATAAATGGAGGTTAATTTATGAAAAAAATACTATTATTTGTTTTAGTAGTTGCACTAGTTTTATCTGGTGTTGTAGCATGTTCTCCAGCTGAAGAACCAGAAGAACCAGCTGAAGAGCCAGAAGAGCCAGCTGAAGAACCAGCTGAAGGTGTTGATTATGAAGATGGAGTATATTATGCAGAAGAAGATGAATTCGGTGGAAGCGGTTGGAAGTATCATGTAATTTTAACTGTTGAAGACGGAAAATTTGTAGATGCACAGTGGAAAGGTACTCACAGAGTTCCTCAAACAAACAAATATGATCAATCTGTAAACGGTGATTACGGAATGGTAGAATACGGCGATGCTACTTCCCCATGGTATGAGCAAGCTGATGCTACTATAGATTATTTCTTAGAAAATCAATCAGTAGAAGTTCCAGAAGATTTCTATTCTTCTGAAGATGGACATACTGATGCTATCGCTGGTGTAACTGTACACGTTGTTGAATTCTTTGAAACTGCTGAAAAAGCTTTAGCTAACGGACCAGTTCCTGAAGGTGATTACACCGACGGATATCCAATGGCAGTTGGTGAACCAAGTGACAATGGATGGCAATCAATGATTCAACTTACAGTAGTTAACGGTACTATAGTTAGTGCTAATGTAAATGCTGTAGCTACTGAAGAAAATGATGATGGCGAAATTGATGATAAGAAAGCACTTAAAGAAGAATACGGAATGAAAGAAGCAGGTTCCGAACTTGAGTGGTACGAACAAGCTGCACTAGTTGAAGAATACATAGTTGAGAACCAAGACCTTGATATACCTTTAGAAGATGGTTATACTGATGCTATCGCTGGTGTTTCAATTCATGTAGATGAAATGGTTGAGTTATTCAACGAAGCTGTAAAATAAATTAGTTATTATTAAACCGGGCTTCGCCCGGTTTTTTATTTTGTTAAGGTGGTATAATGAAAAAAAAATTCGAGAAAAAATTAATCATAATATTACTTATACTGTCTTTAATTTTTACCCTTGCAGGTTGTAAAGATGAAGAGAGTGAAGTTGTTAACAATGCTAAAATTAGTGCAAGTGAATTTTTGCTGGATACACATGTTAACATAACCCTATATGGAACTGAAGATGAAAGTCATTTTCCAGAAATATTTGAAGAGATCGAAAGATTAGAAAATATTTTAAGTGTTCATGTTGAAGGCAGCGATTTAGATTTATTAAAGAATAATGCCGGAGTAAAACCTGTACAGGTTTCTGAAGATACAATAAAAGTAATTGAAAAATCAATTAAATATTCAAAATTAACCAATGGTTTATTTGATATTACTTCCGGTCCCCTTATTGACTTATGGGGTATAGGAACTGAATCCGAAAAAATTCCTACCCAAGATGATATCGATGAAGCAATTAAGTTGATTGATTATACTAAGATTAAAATTAATAAGAATGAAAATACAGTATTTTTAGAAGATGATGGCATGATTGCTAACCTAGGTGCTATAGCTAAAGGATATATAGCTGATAGAGTAGAAGAAAAACTTTACGACCTAGGTATTGAAAGTGCTATTATTAACTTAGGTGGTAATGTTCAGCTTATAGGTGATAAGCCTGACGGTTCTTTATTTCGGATAGGTATTCAGGATCCTGACGAGGACCGAGGTGGAAATATAGGTGTATACACCGGTAAAGATGTAACTATAGTATCATCTGGAGATTACGAAAGATTTTTCATAAAAGATGGAGTAAAATACCATCATATACTAAATCCTAAAACCGGTTATCCAGTCGAAACCGAAATCAAAAGCGTTAGTATTATAACTGATGAATCCTTTGAAGCTGATGCTCTTTCAACATCAGTTTTACTATCAGGTTGGGACAAAGGCATTGAAATGGTTGAAAACATAGAAGATGTAGAAGCTATTTTCATCAATAAAGATCATCAAGTCTACATAACTGAAGGTCTAAAAGAAGACTTCAATTTTGATAATGATAACTACGAATTAACTGAATAATTAAAACTCCCCTTTAAGAGTTAGAATAGCTAACTTTTAAAGGGGAGTTTTGTATATTATTTAGTTTTACCTTTTTTCTTCATGCTTAGAGAAATTCTTTCTCTTTCTTTATCAATCGATAATATTGTAACATTTACCGTGTCTCCTACCTGAACAACATCCAGTGGATTTTTTATAAATTTATCACTCATCTCAGAAATATGAACTAATCCATCCTGCTTCAATCCTATATCTACAAAGGCTCCAAAATCAACAACATTTCTTACTGTACCCTTAAGCATCATTCCCTGCTTCAGATCGTCTATTTTTAATATATCGTTTCTAAAAATAGGTGCTGGCATATCTTCCCTTGGGTCCCGGCCGGGCTTTCTTAATTCTTTAACAATATCTTCTAAAGTTGGTATTCCTATATCTAATTCTTGGGATAAAAATTCTATTCTCTCTTTATATTTTTCTTCATCTGTTTTTTTCTTTGTATTTAAGTTAAGCTTTTTTAAATCTTGTAAACTTTTGAAGCTTTTTCCAGAGGTAGCCAAATCTACCTTAGGTTCATCTATTTCTATTTCAAGTATCTTTACTTTAATATTATCTAACTTTTCCTTTTCCAATTCTTTTAATGAATAATTCAATTTTTCTAATAGCTTAAGAGTATTTTCGTAAGTTTCCGGATGAACACCGGTTTTATCTAAAGGATTATCTCCATGATAAATTCTTAAAAATCCTGCTGCCTGCTCAAAAGCTTTGTCTCCCAGTCTACTTACTTCAAGTATTTGCTGTCTGTTTGTAAAATTTCCATTTTTATCTCTGAATTTCACTATATTTTTAGCAGTAGATTTTGTCAATCCTGATATGTGTTCTAATAGAGGTTTTGATGCCGTATTTAAATCCACTCCTACGCTGTTTACACAGTCTTCAACTACTCCATCCAAGGATTCACCTAATTTTTTTTGATTTACATCATGCTGATATTGACCTACTCCTATGCTTTTTGGATCTATCTTTACAAGCTCAGCCAATGGATCCTGAAGTCTCCTTCCAATTGATATAGCTCCTCTAATAGAAACATCTATCTTCGGAAACTCTTCATTTGCAATCTTTGAAGCCGAATAAACAGAGGCTCCAGCTTCGCTTACAATAGTATAAGCTACTTTTCTTTCTACTTCATTTAAACTTTCTGCAACGAAGTGTTCTGTTTCTCTTGCTGCAGTACCATTGCCAATAGCTATAATATCTATATTATATTTATTTATCCATTCTACAAGTAATTTTTTAGATTTTTTTATTTCATTTCTCGGTTCATTTGGATATATAGTAGTATAATCAAGCAAATTCCCGGAACCATCTAAAGCTGTAAGCTTACATCCTGTTCTAAAAGAAGGATCTACTGCCAATACTGATGCATCCTTAATCGGTGGTGCTAATAATAGATTTTTTGTATTCTTAGCAAACACCTTTATAGCTTCATCTTCAGCTCTCTCTGTAAGTATATTTCTAATTTCTCTTTCTATAGAAGGATTAATAAGTCTCTTGTACCCATCTTCAATTGCTTCCTTATAGTACTGAGTTGTTATTGCTTTTTCATTTGTAATAGAATGATTAGATAATATGCTTATAATCTTCTCCTCAGGCACAGCCAGATTAACTTTTATAAATTCTTCTTTTTCTGCTCTGTTGATGGCTAAAACTCTATGATTAGCTATCTTTTTTACATCTTCTTCAAATTTATAATACATTTCATAAACACTTTGTTTATCTGAATCAGTTGCTTCACATATTAAGTTTCCTTCATTGTAATATATCTCTCTAATTTCTTTTCTAAAGTCAGGGTTATCTGAAATCCTTTCAGCTATTATATCTTTCGCACCATCTATAGCTTCTTGAACATTTGCAACTTCTTTTTCTTCATCTATATATTCTTCAGCAATATCTTCAATACTTCCTGACTCAATTTCTTCTGATAATATAATTTCCGCGAGAGGTTCTAACCCTTTTGCTTTAGCTTTTGTTGCCCTAGTTTTTCTTTTTTGTTTATACGGTCTATAAAGATCTTCGACCCTTTGTAGCACTTCTGCCTTTTTAATTTCTTCTCTCAATTCCTCGGTAAGTTTATCCTGCTCATCGATTAATCGAATTACCTCTTCTTTTCTTTCCTCTAAATTTCTTAAATAAGAAAGTCTTTCATTCAAATCTCTTAACTCTACATCATCTAAAGATCCAGTCTGTTCCTTTCTGTATCTTGCAATAAATGGAATTGTATTTCCTTCATCGATTAATTTTACAGCATTTTTTACCTGATTTTCTTTTAAATTTAATTCATTGCAAATTTGTTTAATTATATTCATTGGCTATACTCCTCGCTTATGTTATTTTTTCTTTTGTACAAGATATTCATTTATAAATAAATCTATATTACCGTCCATAACACTTTGTACATTTCCTGTTTCTGCATCCGTTCTATGGTCCTTAACCATATTATAGGGATGAAAAACATATGATCTTATCTGACTACCCCAGGCTATTTGACTGTAATCTCCCTGAATGTCATCAATTTTTTCTTTTTGTTCCTCTATCTGTATTTCTATTAGTTTTGCTA
>JAABRS010000202.1 GCA_011390775.1 Clostridia bacterium
TATAGGGGAGAAGAAGATTTTAGAAGAAATATTAAAAAAACACCAAATCTATGATCTTAAAAAAATTGATAATGATCTTATAACTGAAGAATTACTAAGTGATTTAGAAATATTATATCCTAGACAAAAAGAAAAAATTGCCTCACTCCTTGGAATGAGTAGAACCACTTTATGGAGAATTTTAAATTAACTAAAAAAATCTTTCTTAAGTTTTTAATTTAATGTCCGATGTAATTAACTAGATGCTAAATACCCACTAAGGAGTTTTATCTTGAATAATTTAGATTTATATAAAATTATGCAGCTTCATCCAAATTCAGATTCTGATATGGTTTCTCATGCTTATAAAAAATTATGCAAAAAATATCATCCGGATTTAAATAATTATACTAATGATATAATGCAGAAAATCAACTATGCTTATGAGATTCTAAGCAATGAAAAATCCAGGGCTAAATATGACAGAACCTACAACTATTTTAAAAATAGTCGTTTTTTTTATGAAGAGGAACAATTTAAAGAAGCTTCTGATAATTTAAATAATTATTTTAAATTTTTGATTACAAATAATTATAAAAAAGCTTACAATTTAATTAGTAGGTCTGACAAATCTAAAATTTCTTTTGAAAATTTTAAAGATTGGCAAAAAACTGTATCTAAGTTTTATAAGATAAAGGATTATAATATATCTTTTACAGGTAACTATTATAACAAGAAAATCTGCAACCAAAAATATTCTCATGTTGTTGATTTTAGAGTAGATATACTTGAAGAAGATTTGTCTTCGAAAAGTGAGAATAATGAAAAAGTAGATAAATTTTTAGTTAAAGAAAATAACGAATGGAATGTTTATTTAGGTTATAGAAAACTAAATGAATACACAGAAAAACTTAAAGTTTTCAATAGCTTAGAAACTTCCAATTTTAATAATTTTAGTAATTATAATAATGATAATTTTTTGAAACTTATAGAGAAGGAAAATTATAGAAAACAAAGATACGATAGCGATTATATGCTTTTATTATTTGAAATAATAAATTACGAAGAATTAAAGCAAGAAATTAATGATAATATGGATAATTACTTGAAGGTAGTATTTGAAGAATTAAATAACATATATAGATTTTTAGATGAATTTTCAAGATATGAAAAAGATAAATTCTTCTTGCTTTTACCAGAGACTAAAGAAGAGGAAATTGATCCTGTAATCAAAAAGACTCTTTCTTACTTTATTTCTCAAAGACCTTACCCTCTAAAATTAGATTTTGTTAAAATAAATAATCATAATTTTTCTGCATCAAAAATTATAAATCTAGCTATAACCGAACTTCTTATAAAAAAGAGAATCTAGAATTCATTAAAAATTAATTTGTTTTTAAGCTTATATACTATATAATGTAAGTATCAGAATTATTTATGAAAGGTGGAGCTAATGAAAATTTTAAAATTTAAAAGAGTTTTTGTTTGGATAGTTATTATAGGTATGATTTTATCTTCTTTAAGCATAGCTTTTGCTGCAGAAGTTGAATCAGAAAAACCTGTTGAAAAGACGGAAGAAGAGCTTTACGAAGAAGATATAGAGTTTATGAAGTTGGTTGTAGAATTTGTAAAAGAAAATTACCTTTACGATATTACATATGATGAAGCTGTAAATGGTATGTATAAGGGAATATTCGACCAGTTGGATAGACACAGTGTATACTATACTCCAGAGGAGTACCAGAGTTTTACTTCTGAAATGTCCGGAGAGTTTACCGGAGTTGGAATACAAATAGTACAGGAAGGTAACTACATAACTGTAGTAACTCCTTTAAAAGGATCTCCAGCTGTTGAAGCTGGTATTAAAGCTAAGGATAAGATAATAAGCGTGGACGGTAAGGATATCACCGGATACACTACAGAGGAAGCAGCTGAATTAATCCGTGGCGAAATAGGAACATCAGTAAGATTAGGTATTTTAAGAAATAGTGAAGAACTATTTTTCAATATAAAAAGAGATCTTATTACTATAAGTTCAGTTTATTCAGAAATGCTGACTGATGATATAGGTTATTTAGAAATAACACAGTTTAACGATAATACTTTAGAATTATTTGGAAAAGAAATAGGAGCTTTTGATAGAGACGGAGTCTACAAACTTGTAATAGACTTAAGAAACAATCCAGGAGGAAGTCTCCCGGAAGTAATAGGTATGCTGAATTTCTTTATTATTCCTGAAGGTCCCGTTGCAACTGTTAAGTATGGAAATGGTGAAGTATCGGAATATACAAGTTCATTAACTGTAGATACCTTTGATGTAGCTGTACTGGTAAATGAAGGTTCAGCAAGTGCATCCGAAATATTCGCCGGAGCTGTTCAGGATAGAGATGCTGGAACTGTAATCGGTACAAAAACCTACGGTAAAGGAACTGTTCAAAGTTTATATCCTTTAAGAAATGGTGCAGGTATTAAGCTTACTACTGCGGAATACTTTACAGCTAATGGTAATAAGGTAGAAGGAATAGGAATAACTCCTGATATAATAATAGAAAACACATTTGAAGAAAAAGATATTGATATATCTCATATTCCAGAGTTGGATAAATATAGAAAGCCTGAGTTAGGTATAGTTGGTCTTGACGTATTAGCAGCAGAAATGATTTTAGATCTACTAGATTACGACGTTACTGGTCCTGACGGACATTTTGACCAAACTTTAGAAAGAGAACTTAAAAAATATCAAGAAGATATGGGACTTTATTCATACGGAGTACTGGATTTTACGACACAAGAATCTTTAACTAAAAGTTTAGAAGATTTTATGAAAATCGACGATAAAGATGAGCAGTTGGAAAAAGCAATCGAAGTTCTGAGATAGTTGTTATACTCCCTATTATCCCTTTTAGAAAGCCTGCAGTCAATCGGACTGCAGGCTTTTGTGTTATATATAACTTTCTTCTTTAAGTATGTCCTTCGACTTATCTAAATTATCCTTTGATACATTTATTATAGGTCCTGTACAACCCATGCCGGTTTCTGCATATATACCTTCTGCCCAAAGTCTTTTACAGGCACTGTCTAAATCTAAAACATCTATTCCCGGGATAGATTCTGTAACTATTTCCTTTTCAGGCATCTTTACTTCTTCTGTTTCTTCCTTTTTTACTTCTTGAAAGGTTTTTAATATCTC
>JAABRS010000203.1 GCA_011390775.1 Clostridia bacterium
ATTATTATTAGATTCTGTATTTAAATTGAACTGTTTTTCTATTTCTTTTGTTCTATTTAATACTTCGGTTATTTTGTCTACACTTCGTGATATTGAATAAGTTGCAATTAGTTTTCCATCTTTGATGATGGGATAAGTACTAGCAACCGAAAATATTTTGTTTCCCTGTTTTGTATAATATTCTTGATATCTGTCAATAATTGGATTCTTTGTTTTGGCAACTATGAAATGCTCACTTATTTCTTTATTAACTTCATATATGCTTAATATATTTTTACCTATGATTTCTCTTGGTTCTAGATTTTCAATTAAACTCATTTGTCTGTTATAGTACAAAACTATACCATCTTTTGATACAATCATCATGCCTTCAGATATTGTATTTAGAACTATTCTCATACAGTATTCAATATCTTCAAATGACAAAGAAACTTCTTCAATATGATTTTTCATGACGCTCTCCTTATGCAAATAATTTAAATTATAACATATGCAAAAAAAACATGCAATGCAAATAATATGCCGGCTTATAATGGTAGGAATCTATGCACTAATTACTAAACATATTAAAATTACTTGATTCTAACTTGGTATGATATTTGCAATATTAAATTACAAAAGGAGATGTGATAAAATGATAAAAGAAAAAATAACAGGAAGTGAGTTAGATAATCTAATAAATACGAGTGAAGTATTTAGTGAAACTCATTATTCAAAATCAATATCAGCAATAGTAGGATATTTAATTGCTAAAGAAAAAATAAAAGAAGAGAATGTGTATCATGAGATAATGGATTGGTCACACCAAATTCCTCCTATTCCGAATAATTTGGAAACGATATCAGAACAAATAGATTTTATTATAGAGAATTCGGGTCAAGTAAAGCATATGATAAAAGATCTTAGAATAATACTAAATAAAGTTATTCCTGTTGCTTATGGGTTATTTGGATATAAAAAGGCAATGAATCTTGCTAAAATTAGTGATATAAGTGTATCTTTAAATTTAGAAGCAATTAGAGGAGAACGAGGAGCATTTGACTTAAGACTTCATAGTATTGCTAGACCATATAAACAGCAAGAATATTCTGCTAATAATGTATTAAGAATGTTAGAAAATACTGAATTTTCAGATGAAAAAGGACGTTTTGAGTTTGGGTTTGATCAGCATCCTAGATGCCAAGATGCTATTTCATTGAGAGCAACTCCTCAAACACATGGAGGAGCTAGAGATGTTTTTGAATTTGTTAGAAAAAGCATTAATGATTATTTATCGGAAGATATTGACTTGTCAACACAATTAAGATATGCATTAGATTTGTCAATGGTGGGGTTAGCAGATATTGGTAATATTTCTGAGAGAAGAGCATTTAGACTAAATGATTATAATCTTTCATATGGGTTACCTACTAATTTGGTATTTAAAGAACCTGGTTATAATCATGGCTTTCCAGTTCTACAAGCTGTAGGAACCGCTGTATTGGGAGAATTGAAAACTTATACACTTCCTACTAAAACTAATTTTGATGATGAATTAAATAAATCTTTACTATTTACATCAGCAAAACGCTTTGTTGATAGTTTAGGATACTTATCAAAAATACTTACTATAGAATTAATGATGTCCTGTCAAGGCATAGATTTAATAAAATTAAAACTCCCTGAGTTAAAACTAGGAAAAGGAACACAAATAGCATATAACAAAATACGAAAAATAGTTGATGTTGTTGAAGAGAACAGATACCTAGTAACTGAAATGAATGAATTAGATAAATATGTTTTATCAGGAGATTTAATAATAGAAGTTGAAAAAGTTGTAGGTTATTTGAAATAATGGAGGATAAGATGAGAGAAATAATTTTTATAAATGGATACAATTTAGACATAGAGACAGTTTATAAAGCTTTAAACTTCAATAAATATGAAGTTAAACTAGATGATAAGGCTAGAAAATTCTGTAAAAAAACAAGAAATCAAGTTGACGAGTGGCTTAGAGACGATCCGCCTATTATTTATGGAATAAATACAGGACTTGGAAATATGAAAGATACAGTATTATCTCCTAAAGAGCATATAAGATGGAATAAAACTATACCGTATCCACATGCAGTTGCTTTTGGAAAAAATATAGATTTTAATGTAACACGTACAGCACTTTTGATTAGAGCAAATGTTCTTGCTAGAGGATATTCTGCTGTAAGACCAGAGTTAATAGATAGACTTTTGGAGATATACAACTCAGGGATTGCGCCAGTTATTCATGAACTTGGTTCAACAGGGCTAAGTGATTTAGCTCACTTAGCTGAATTAGCAATATTTGTATCAGGTTCTGAAGAAGCAGAAGCTGTATACAATGGTGAGATAGTAAAAGCAAAAGCAGCTTATAGAAGTAAAGGTATTCAAGAGATTTTTGAATTTGAGTGTAAAGAAGTATTATCTATCATGAATGGATCTACAATGACACAAGCAAACGCTGTATTATGCTTTGTTGAATTAGAAAAACTTTTTAATAGATTAAAAGGAAGAATGGAAAAAATGAATAAACCCCTTTTTACTTCCATCTATAACACCATGAGCTTTATTAATAAAAATTTGAATCAAGAAAATAATGTTTCATGTGATAATCCATTATTATTTTCTGTTGGTGAAGATAGCTTTGAACATGTAATGGGATGTAACTGTTCTAATACTCAAATTGGATATGTTATGGATTTAATACCATTAATCACATTAGACATAGCAAAATTTATTTATCAAACAAACCCAATAAATGTAAAAAATGAAAAAATAGCATGTCTAATAAATCAAATAGATCAATTATCAATACCTTCGACAGCCGACTCTATATCAACAAAAGCTGGTCAAGAAGATCATGTGGAGTTTAGCTATGGAGCTTCAAGAAAAGCAACAAAAGCAACAAAGTTACTAAATAAAATCTACTATTATATTAACTAATTAATAATAGATTTATAAAAGATTTTATATAAATCGGTCGTCGTCGTTATAAATTTTATTTTATAAGCTTGTTTTGACTTTTTTTTGACGATATTTCTTTATAATTAGAATTGTAATGATATATAATTAATAAAAGGAGGAAAACGTATGTCAGCTCAAGAAAAACAACCGATTCAATCACCAAAAAAA
>JAABRS010000204.1 GCA_011390775.1 Clostridia bacterium
TTTTTTTGTTTTTGATATTATAATCCTAATTTTAAAATCCAAAGTATCTTATTATTATATATACCATTTATATTATAATTATAATCATAGTCTCAATTATATTTTTATTGGATAAGATGTGTCTTTTATCTTTTCTTATTTAAGATTTGGTTTAGAGCATTTCTATTTTTCTGAAACTTATTGTTTCACTACCAGATAGTCTGGGCATATTTTGTATTAGAATGCCAAACCTCATTCCCTCAGTGTTCCTCCCCGTTCGACTTTTTTTCACAAAATTTAAAAAAATGTCCATTCGGGCATTTTTCGATTTTATTATCTAATAACTCAACTTTAATACAATCTAGAGATATTCTATAAAAGCTAAAAGGTTTAGAATATCTCTAAAAAATATGCAAATATTTCTGTATTAAGTTGTACAACTATTTCAATGCTTTTTAAAACTAAGTTATTTAACTTCTCCTAATTTTTTAGCGATTTTGACAGAAGAGTAGTTGGATTATTTACACTAAATTCTATAAATGTTGTGCCTGAAAATTAATTAATTGCAGTATGTTATATTTTTAATACCTCAACTCAAACTCTTATAGTGTCATTTTCAATGACAGTTTTATTACCTTATGATATAATGAATACAATTATTGTAATAATAATTATGAAGATAAGTTGTATTTGTCTGATTAAAAAGCTAATTTTATCTTAATGTTTATATTGTTTTCATAGTCTCAACATTAATGGAGGAATGTATGGAAGTGAAAAAATTAAAAATTTTAGTTATAAGTGAAAGTTTATCTGATGCAAAATATTTTAAGAATACTATTTCCAATGCCCTTCCAGGAACTGATGTTAATATTGCTGAAGGTAGAGTAGAAGGTTTGAAGCTTGCAAAACTTAAAGAACCTGACGTAATTCTAATTGATATGTCAATTACTAATAAGGATAGTTTGGAAATAAGTCGTATTATTAAAAAGGATAAAGCCTTACATTTGACCCCAATATTATTTGTTACGGATTTGGAAGCCGATCGGTATTTACGAAATGAAGCTATAAAGGCTGGAGCAGAAGCTTTTATATTAAAGCCTATAGATGATGCAATATTAATAACACAATTAAAGGCAATGGCGAAAATCAAAGAGAGAAATATTCTAATAAATAAGCAAAAAGAAAAGCTTAAATCTTTGGTTGAACAACGCACATACGACTTAAGAAATGAAATTATAGAAAGAAAAAATCTTGAAAAAGAACTTCAAAAAAGTGAAGAAACTCTTAGAACATACATAGAAAAAGCTCCTATTGGGATTTTCGTAACCGATGCTATGGGTAAATATATTGACGTAAATGAAATGGCATGCCAATTAATGGGCCGAAAAAGAGAAGAAGTCTTAAAACTATCCATTGTTGATTTTCTTATACCCTCACATCTTGACAAAGGTCTTAAAAAATTTGTTGAACTTTATAATAAGGGATTTATAGATACAGAACTCAAAGTAAGAAATAAAGATAATCAAGAATATTGGATAAGCCTTCGTGCTGCAAAAATTAGTGGCAATCGTTTTATCGCTTTTTGTACTGATATTTCCGACCGGAAAGAAAAAGAAAGCAGGGTTGAGTATCTCAGTTATCATGATTCATTAACTGGAGTATACAACCGAGCGTTTTACGAAGAATCTATCAAAGAATTAGACACAGAAAAGAACCTTCCATTTTCTTTAATTATTTCTGATGTCAATGGGCTAAAGCTGACAAATGATACACTTGGCCATGCTGCTGGCGATAAAGTTCTTATTGAAACCACAAAGCTTCTCAGTAGACATTTAAGAAAAGGAGATATATTAGCCCGCGTTGGTGGTGATGAATTTTCCATATTACTTCCAGAAACAAGCACTCAAGAAGCACAGGAGATTGTTGACCGAATTCAAAAATCAAGCAAATCTTTCGAAGTCGATATATCAGGAGTATCAATAAATATGAGTATTTCTTTAGGTTTTGCCACCAAAACAAAAACATCAGAATCATTTTCTCATATTAGCAAATTGGCAGAAGACTATATGTATCGAGTTAAAATCCTTGAACGGGAAAGCTTTCACAGCAATTTACTTAAAACGCTAAGATTGTCCTTATATGAAAGAAGTCATGAAACAGAAGAACATGCTTCAAGAATGGCCCATCTGTCATACAAACTAGGTACTGCAATGGGTTTGAGTAAAGATGACCTTAATGATCTTGCATTGTTATCTTCACTACATGATATCGGTAAAATAAGTATTGATAATAGTATTCTTACAAAACCTGGAAAACTAAATGCTGATGAATGGTTAGAAATGAAAAAACACCCTTCAATAGGATACAGGATTGCTATGACTTCACCAGAACTCAAGTCAATAGCAGAGTATATTTTATGTCATCATGAGTACTGGGATGGTTCAGGTTATCCTCAAGGTTTAATTGGAGAAAATATACCACTTCTTTCTCGTGTGATTTCAATTGTAGATGCTTACGATGCAATGACTCATGACCGTACTTACAGAAAAGCACTGACAAGGAAAGCTGCTATCGCTGAAATTTCAGATAACTCAAGTAGTCAGTTCGACCCAGAGATTGCAAGATTATTTCTGACTCTTATTTAATACAATTTAGCGATATTCTTTAAAATAGCATTAAAGCTAAATTGTTTGAATATCGCTAAAAAGTATGCAACTCTTTGGTTTTTTTGATTTATTTCCGCTTACAGGGTGGCAAGAGAAGGGTTAAAAACATGTTGACTCCGTCCCTCTATCCCTCGTCTTTTTTCATTTATAGTACCTGTTCTACAAAGATTTTGACAATTTCCGAATCGAACTGACTTCCGGAGCATCTTACAAGTTCTTCTATTGCCTCTTTTTTTGTTTTTGTATATTATAAGGCCTCTTCGCAGTCATGGCCTCGTAGGCGTCAGCAATGGAAATTATCCTTGCCATAATAGGAATTCCCTCCCCTTTCAGTCCTTCAGGGTATCCCTTACCGTCAATTCTTTCATGATGATATAGAATATCTAAAGCTAAGGATGCATATTCATCCACGGATTTCAAAATCTGATAACCTGTTTCCGGATGCTTTTTAATTATTTCATACTCATCTCTAGTGAGCCG
>JAABRS010000205.1 GCA_011390775.1 Clostridia bacterium
TATGTAGAGTAGGAGGAGATGAATTTGTAATACTTCTACCAAATGTTGATGAGAAAAAATCTGAACTTATTACTGAGAGAATAACAGAAGAATCTCAAAATGCTAAACTTGATTCTGTAATAATTTCATTGGCAGTAGGATCAGCAACAAAAAACAGTAAAAGCAAAAATATATTAGAAGTATACAAAGAAGCAGATAATAAGATGTATAAGAATAAACTGAAGTATGGAAGAATAATGAGAAACAAAACCATAGAAACAGTACTTCTTAATATTAACAATAAATACGACAATGAACAGCTTCATACTGAAAGAGTATCACAGTACTGTGCGAGTATAGCAAATGCAATGAATTTAGGTGATAGAGAAATTGAAGATGCTAAAATTGCAGGAGCATTACATGACATTGGAAAAATAATAGTTTCACCAGAGATATTGAATAAAAAGAATAAATTAACCCAAGATGAATGGGAAGATATAAAAAAACATCCAGTAACCAGCTACCAGCTTTTGAAAAGTGTAGACGAATATTCTCACTTAGCGGAGGCAGTTTTATATCATCATGAAAAATTAGATGGAACTGGATATCCTGAGAATTTAAATAGAGATGAAATACCAATATTATCAAGAATAATATCAGTAGCAGATGCTTTTGAGGCAATGACAGCAAGAAGACCATACCAAAGAACAAAAACAACCGAAAAAGCCGTAGAAGAACTGAAAAAAGGTTCTGGATCCCAATTTGATGAAGAAATTGTAAATATATTTATAACTAAAGTTCTGTAAGAAATTTTCTATGTATATTATCTAGATATACTAATTAAAAATATCCAGGAAACTTTGTTTTTTTGATTTATCAGAAATAAATAATGCTTAGTATTTGTATGAATACTAAGCATTATTTAAATTAAACTAATTATATATCTTTTCTTTTATTAAATTTTTTCGTTTATAAAACAGATTCCACCACAGCCAGGACCGCCGTGAGTTCCAACGACAGCTCCAACTTCAATGTCGACTATTTCTCCTACTTCGAAGTTTTTTTCAAGAGCTTTTTTGATGCTTTCATGGAAGTCTGGATCATCAGTATCAAGAACAAATACTCTTTTATCTGAAAGATCAAAGCTGTTATCCTTTACCCATTCTATAATCCATTTGATGCCTTTTTTTCTTCCTCTAACCTTGGTTAGTCGCTCTAGTTTTCCATTTTCTATTTTTAGAATAGGCTTAACACTTAGCACAGAGCCTATAGCACCAGTAGCTTTCGAGATTCTACCACCTTTAACAAGATATTCTAAAGTATCTACTATTATCAAACTTTTAGAATTTCTTATATGCTCTTCTAATCTTAATTCGATATTTTCCATAGAAAGACCTCTTTCCACTAAATCAGCAGCAGCCAATACTACAGAAGCTAAAACTCCTGTTACCCCTCGGGAGTCTATTAAGTGAATTTTGTCTGATTTGATAATATCTTTAGCTATTTCAGCCGAAGGAAAAGTACCACTAAATTCCTTTGCTAAAAAGATTCCTAAAATCTCATCTCCACTATTTAGAATTTCATTGAAAACTTCTACAAATTCTCCAGGATTTATCTGAGATGTAGTAGGTAATTTATCAGAACTTCTCAGTTTTTTATAAAATTCTTTATTACTGATTTCAATACCGTCTAAATATGACTCTTGGCCAAAATTAACAGATAATGGAACTACTTTGATATTATATTTTTCTACTAAATCCTTAGGTAGATCGCTTGTACTATCTGTAACAATTTTTATACTCATGAAAACCTCCGTCGATTATAATTTGTATTTTTTCTTAAAGTATCTATCTACGTTAAATAAAGCTCTAATTAAAACTTCTTCTTCGTCTTTTGGAATTTCTTGAAGAGTGTCTGCAACCATTTCTTCGTGAAATTTGTAATGTTCATTATAAGCATTTTCACCTTTTTCAGTGAGCTTAATCAATACCTTTCTTCTATCCTCAGTGGATCTTTTTCTAAAAACATATCCTTTTTTTACCAGATTATCTATACCTGTAGTGAGAGTGCCTGAAGTAATCTTTAAGGCTTTTGCAGTTTCAGACATAGTTTTACCTTCACCAATACCGATATTTTCAATAATATGAAATTCCGACATAGTTAAAGATTTAAATTCTCCTCTACAGAGAAATTTCTCCTCGATTTTTAGTATGTCGTTAAAAAGTTTTACTAAAATTTGATTTAATGAATTATGATTTTCCCTCATATATACCACCCAATTACTTTGATAATCAAAGTATATACATAATAGTAATAATTGTCAATATATATTAAGGAAAGTTCAATACTTTAATGAAATTCTAATTTTTAATTAATGAAAATCAAAGGTACTATATATATAATGATGTCAAATACTAAATACAGGAGATGTTGTTATGGAAACTTTAATAGGAATTTTTCTATTCTTTATATTTATTTCAATAGCATTAAAGGTTAGTTTTGTTATACTAAAAATATTATTTGTATTAATTGGGTGTATATTTTTATTTTCATTTTTACCATTTGTAGCTATACCAATTGCGGCTATTATTGGAAGCTTCTTTCTAATCATGAGAATATTAGTTATACCTTTAATTATAATCGGTGGTTTTATAATGTTATTGAAACTTATATTTTAAAAGATAATCTAATAAAAAACACTTGCAAGAATGAATTCTTGCAAGTGTTTTTTTATGTATAACATGATATAATGAATAAAAATAAATAATTATAAGGATTGATTAGATGAAAAATAAAGATTTTTTTAATCTTAGTTTAGATATAATGTGTATAATAGATGAAAATAACAAAATAGAATATGCAAATAAAGCTTGTGAAGGTATTCTTGGATATAAAGAGTCGGAATTAAAAGGACGAAGATTAACTGAATTTGTTCATCCTGAAGATATTGATAGAGCATTAATAAACATATATACCCTAAAGAAAAACAAAAAAATCACGAATTCTATAAGCAGATACTTAAAAAAAAATGGAAGTTACTGCTATCTAGAATGGAGAGCTACTTATCATAATAAAAAAATATATGCAACAGCAAGGGAAATAGAGGAAAAAATTCAAATAAAAAATAAGCTAAAATCC
>JAABRS010000206.1 GCA_011390775.1 Clostridia bacterium
AATAACTTCTTTGTAGTTAACCATCTTTGCAATTCTTTCAGCACAGTTTTTAGCACCTTCTACGAAAGCTCCTTGTTCACTTCTAGGAACTAATAATCCTTCGTCAGTATAGCCTCTATCTGCAAACACTTCGTTTTTAAAATTAAGTTTATATTTTAATGCAGATTTTTCCATTTCTGAATTTGGAAGACCAAACAAAATAAGATTTTCATCTATTGATTTAACTGCTTCTACAATTGCATCTGCTAGTTTTTTATCTTTTGCTGCCATATTATAAAGAGCACCATGAGGTTTCACATGATTCAAAATCCCTCCTCTTTTTTTAACAAAAGCTGTTAAAGCTCCTATTTGATAAATCATGTAGTTTTTAACTTCTTCTGTTGAAACATTCATTATTCTTCTTCCGAATCCCATAAGATCAGGTAGGCCAGGATGAGCACCTATTTTAACATTATTTTTCATTGCCATTTCAACTGTTTTATCCATAACCATAGGATCACCTGCATGAAATCCGCATGCAATATTTACTGATGAAACATATTTTAAAATTTCGCTATCCATACCTACTTTATAAGCACCGTAACTTTCTCCTAAATCACTATTTAAATCTATCTTCATATTTATTTCTCCTATACTAGTTTTGTTTAATAGGAGCAGATAAATCTGCTCCTATTTTTTTATATAACTCCTAATACACTCAATAAACTCCTCAATCCTAAACCTATAGCAACTAATACAACTATAAAGCCTAGTATATTTGATAACTTTGAATTAACATGTTCATTTAGTCTTTTTTTGTTATTCATTACATAAAGTAAGAATACTGCAATTATAGGTAATAAAATTCCATTAGCTACTTGAGCAAAGATAATTGCACTTATTGGTTTTAATCCTAATCCTGAAAATATAATGCCTATTGCAAGAACAGTCATCCATATTATCCTAAATTTTTTGTCTTTCATATCCTTCTTCCAACCTAAAGCACCTGAAGTAGCATAAGCGGCAGCTAAAGGAGCAGTTACTGCTGATGAAAGCCCAGCGCTAAATAAACCGAAAGCAAATATATTCTTAGCCCAAGATCCTAATAGAGGCTCGAGCTGTTGAGCCATTTCTCCTGCATTTGTTATCGCTATGCCTGTACCAAAAAATGCAGCAGATGCAGTAATTATAACAGCCATAGTTATAAGTCCACCTAAAATCATTGAAACTAATATATCTGCTTTAGATTCCTTAATACCTGAAGCATCTTTCCATCTTTCTTGAACAGCAGATGCATGTAGGAACAAATTATATGGTACGACAGTTGTACCTATTAAAGCTATTACTAGAAACAAAGAGCCCTCAGGTACTGTTGGTATTAGTCCTTTTGCTATAAGAGACAAATCTGGTCTTACTATTATAGCTGTTGTCATAAAAATCAAACTCATAACAACTACAAGTCCTACTAAGAATTTTTCAACTAATTTGTAACTTCCCGTGTACAAAAGAATAAATGCTCCAATTCCCATTAAAGGTCCCCAAATATTCATTGAAATTCCCGTAACAGCCTCTAAGCCCAGTGCACCGCCTAAAATATTTCCAGTTTCATATGCAGCACAACCTATACCTATAGCCGATATAACTAAAAAGATACTTATCATTTTAGCTATTGGATTTTCAAATTGTTCTCTCAAAGCTTCTCCCAAACCCTTACGAGTAACAATCCCTAGTCTTGCTGCCATTTCCTGAAGAATAATTGTGGCAAAAACTGAGAATACCATTGCCCATATTAAAGCATATCCATAGGTTGCTCCTGCAATAGATGCAGTAGTTACCGTTCCCGGACCTATAAAGGCAGCAGTGACAATGGCAGCAGGTCCCATTGTTTTCAATTTTTTCATAAATCCACCTGATGTCTTTTCTTCAGCTGATGTAACTTTGATTTTTTCTTGAGTACTCATTTATTACCTCCGTATAATATATTTGCTTTTATATAGGTGCAAAAGTTATGCCACAAAAAAAAACAGCTTATACCTAGTTCATAGGCTTTAGCTGTTTGATATCGCACAATTTTTAAGTTCGATTTCGCACTAGTGTGCGAAAACAAACATTACAAATTGTATTTTTCTATTCTTCTCATTAAAGAGTATCTTGATATACTTAGTTTTTCACTAGCTTTTGTTATGTTATTACTTGATTCTTCTATTGCTTTTACAATATACTCCTTTTCTATTTTACTTAATTCATTTTCTAAATCAAAATTTTGATGTATTTTTATATTATCTAATTCACTTTTATAAATATTATTTTTGTTGTTACAAGCAATGAAATCTCTTTCTGTAAGAATTTTATTATCTGAAATGATACATATTCTTTCTATTATATTTTTAAGTTCTCTAACATTACCAGGCCAATTATATTTTTTAGCTTCTATTATAAATGCTTCTGAGGCTTTAATTACTTTGTTGAACTTTTTCGAGTTTTTTTCCAAGAAAAAATCTATTAGCGGCCTAATATCATCTTTTCTATGTCTCAAAGGTGGAATTTCAATTGGAAAAACGTTTAATCTATAGTATAAATCCTTTCTAAATGATCCATCCTTTATAGCTTCTTCTATATCTATATTTGTTGCTGCAATAATTCTAACATCGACTGGAACTTCTTTAACACTACCAATTCTCATAAGTTTTTTATTTTCAATTACTCTTAAAAGTTTTGCTTGAATTTCATTTGATATTTCACCGATTTCATCGAGAAATATTGTACCTTCATTTGCAGCCTCTATAAGTCCTATTTTTTCAGATTCTGCTCCTGTAAATGCTCCTTTTACATAACCAAATAATTCGCTTTCTACAAGATTATTAGGTAAGGCTGCACAATTAATCTTTATATATGGTTTATTGAATTTAGGACTTTTTCTATAAACATATTCTGCAGCTAATTCTTTTCCTGTTCCTGACTCCCCTTTAATTAATACAGTTACGTCTTTCATTTTAGAAACTTTCGTTAAATTCAAAAAAACTTTTTTCATAGCTAAAGAATCACCTATGAAATTCATTTTATTCAATTCTTTTTCTTTTTCATGCAAATATATTTTGCTCTTCATTATTTTTAAATCAAGAGCTTTCTCTATT
>JAABRS010000207.1 GCA_011390775.1 Clostridia bacterium
CACAGGAGTAGGTATGGGTATCGTTTTTAACCAAAATGCATCTACCGGCGGTACCGATATAGTGGCGAAAATAATAAATAAGTTTACTCACATTGATATAGGTAAATCTTTGTTGATAGCCGACTTCTTTATTGTATTGTTTGCTGCTTTTGTATTTGGAGCAAGACTTGGTATGTATGCCCTTCTCGGTGTTGTGATAAACTCCTTTGTTATAGATAAAATGATCTCAGGATTTAATATTAAAATAAACATGTTAATAATATCAGATGAATATGAATCTATAAATAAATTTATTTTAGATGAAGTAGGAAGAGGCACCACTATTTATCATGCTACTGGAGGATATTCTGAAGAGGAAAAGTCGATTCTTAATACTATTGTATCAAGAAGAGAGTACATTAGAATTAGAGATTTTGTAAGAGTCACAGACGAAAGAGCTTTTCTTTCAATATCATATATAACTGAAGTTGAGGGAGAAGGTTTTACCTTTGATTAATTATTAATTTTTTTATAAAAGCTCTTGCAATACAGAAAAAAAATGGTATAATATAAATATAATATCCCATTAAAAATTTTATATTAGTACTAAGTTGTTGGAAAATTTTAGTTTGATGAATAAGTTTAATAAGTAAGTTTAGTTTTTTAAAAGAGTTTAATAAGGAAAAATTTTAGTTTGAACATTGAACATGTTTCAAGAAAAAAAGTTTTTAATTTGTTTAACAGTTTTAGGAAAGAAGATTTTAGTTTATTAACATTTCAAATGAAAATGAAAAATTTGTGGAAACCGTTGTGTACTAATTAAAAAATAAAAATGGGATATTTTATTTACAAAGGCTTTCTCGAAAGAGAAAGCCTTATTAGCATATTTTTGTAATTGAGGAGTTTTAAAATGATAAGCAATAAAAGTTATGAAGAGTTATTAGAGTATCTAACCAAAACTGATCTTTTAGCTATTGAAAGAACCAAGCTTGCCAACAAAAGAACTTTGCTATCATACATTAGGACAGCATTTTCATTGTTAATAGCATCTGTAGGAATTATTGAATTTTTTGAAAATAATTTATTTATCACAGTAGGTTTTATCCTTATTCCTATTTCTTTTGTATTTTTAATTATTGGAATCATAAGATTCTCTCAATCACAAAAAACTATAGAGAAAATTATTGATTATAGAAATGACTTGAAATAATCAATTCTCCATAAAAACACATTGGTTTACTACTTCTAATCCTGCTTTTTCATAAAGACTTTGAGCTATAGGATTATCTGTATACAGTCTTATTTTTTCTAATCCTAAATCTTCTTTTAATTTAAAAACCCTATCTACTAATTCCCTTCCAACGCCCATATTCCTGTAATTCTTATCAACATACAGTTCATCTATTTGTAATACTCCTTTACTCCACTTTCCTATTTTAGGCACGTACAATATATGTATCCACCCAATGAATATATCATTATATTTCGCTGCATAAACATAGAAATTATTATTACTTAACTCTTTTTCTATTCTCTTTGCATGATTAATCTTTGTATCTATTTTTTCTTCTAAATTTCTCTCTCGACCTTTTATTCTCTTGTAAATCATGTCGCAGTATAAATGATAATTTTTAATATTAATCTTAATTATTTTTATTTTGTTCATCTTAATTTCTCCTTATGTTAGTTTTTTATGAATTCTTAGTATAATTTAAAATCTGATTAATAATTTTTACTAATTTATAAACTTGAATCTGCTTTTTAACACTTTCCTTATACTAAAATTCAACATTAGTGAAATTACTAAACCTTCAATTATTAATATGAAAATATATTTTAGTATATTGTTTTGTGTTACTCTTAGCATGATTTGGTTAATATTAGTTGAAAATAAAGTATCTGTAAGTATTATGCCCATCCAAAAAATAAAGCTTATAAAAAGAGTATTTAAAATTATTGATCTTATATTCGAAATTTTTTTCTTTTTTTGAATATGAATAGCAAAAGCAATCATACAATACCCTATAATAAAAAAAATCTGTATTCTATAAAGTATAAGAGTTGATAGGATTAAAGCAAAATAAACTAATAAAATTTCTTTGTAATCATTATCTCTTAAGAAAGCAAATATTAAAAAGGGAATAAAAAATGCATTAAGAATATTTGTTACCCCTTTAAATATTGTAAAAGAAATAAATGCCAAAGCTATTATCATTCCACCTTTTGTTATAGTTTTCGTTTTTATTATTATCACTCCAGTAGCATCAAATATTTATTTTTTATTATATCCTTATATTTATAATATTACAATAAACTTATATTTGGAATAATAAAATGTTAAATAATAAACATAATTGAATGGATATTTTTGTTGTGATATTATATTGAAAAAGGAAAGAAGGGATTAAATGGAAATTAGAAAGGTGTCTATTATAGGTTTAGGAGCTTTAGGTATTCTTTACGGTAATCATCTACTAAGTAATATGTCAAAAGAAGATCTAAGAATTTTAGCCGACGAAGATCGAGTAAAAAGATACAAGGAAAATGGAATTTTTTGTAATGGAGAAAAATGTAACTTTAATTATATAACTCCTGACATAGAAAATGATCCTGCTGATTTAATGATTTTTTCTGTAAAATACGGCGGATTAAAAGAAGCGATAAAAGATGCAAAAAATCAAATAGGAGAAAACACTATAATTATATCCACACTAAACGGGATTGTAAGCGAAGAAGAAATTGGAGAAGCCTATGGTATTGACAGAGTTGTTTACTGCGTAGCACAGGGTATGGATGCTCTCAAAGAAGGAAATGAATTGACTTACCACAACATTGGTAATTTGTGTATAGGAGAGTTAAACGGCGAAAATTTATCGGATAAAGTTAAAAGTGTTGTAAATTTTTTCGAGAAGGTTAATCTTCCTTATATATTAGATAATAATATGAAAAATAGATTGTGGGGTAAATTCATGTTAAACGTTGGAGTTAATCAAACTGTAGCTCTATATGAAGGTAACTACGATACTATACAAACTCCCGGAAAAGAAAGAAATACTATGATTGCAGCTATGAGAGAAGTTATGGAACTTTCAAAATATGAAGGTGTAGAAATAACAGAAAA
>JAABRS010000208.1 GCA_011390775.1 Clostridia bacterium
TATTGAAGCGGCAAAAATGAGAAGCGAACAGCTGGATCACGTTCTTTTATATGGTCCTCCGGGGTTAGGTAAAACCACCTTGGCAAGTATTATTGCTAAAGAAATGAATGTAAATATTAGAATAACTTCCGGCCCGGCAATAGAAAGACCTGGAGATTTAGCAGCTATACTTACAAATTTAAACGAAAATGACGTTCTATTCATAGACGAAATCCACAGACTTAATAGAAGTGTAGAAGAAATTCTATATCCCGCTATGGAGGACTTTGCATTAGATATAATCATAGGAAAAGGACCCTCTGCAAGATCAGTAAGATTGGATTTGTCACAATTTACTCTAATCGGAGCCACTACAAGAAGTGGTGCATTATCTTCACCTCTAAGAGATAGATTTGGTGTTATATGCAAATTAGATTATTATAACAATAAAGAACTAACTCACATTGTTGAAAGGTCTGCTGGCATTTTAAATATTGACATTAGCAAAAGCGGAGCTAAAGAATTATCTAAAAGATCAAGAGGTACACCTCGTATATCTAATAGAATTTTAAAAAGAGTAAGAGATTATGCCATGGTTAAAGGAAAAGGAATAATAGATGAAGAAATTGCTAAAGCAGCTTTAGATATTTTGGAAATTGATTCATCGGGACTGGATAATGTTGACATAAAAATATTAAAAACAATAATAAGCTTTTACAACGGAGGTCCTGTAGGATTAGATACATTGGCAGCATCCATAGGTGAGGAAAGCATCACCATAGAAGACGTTTATGAGCCTTATTTAATGCAAAAGGGATTTTTAAGCAGAACCCCAAGAGGCAGAGTTGTAACAGATAAAACATATAAATATTTAAATATAGAAAACAATAACCAGGTAAGTTTTAATGGTAATTAAGGGGTATAATATGAAAATAAAAATATTAACTTTTACCATATTATTTATATTAGTAATTTCCACAATAACTAATGTATGGGGAGAAGATTTAGAAAGATATATAAATGTAAGAGTCAGAAATCCAAGACAGGAAAATGAATACATAAATATATCCGGTAGGGAAGATCTTAAAATCAAAATTGGAACTCCAATCCAGTCAGATCTTATCTTAGATACCCAATCTAAAAACTTAAATGTAAAAATAGATAGTTATTACAGTGATGATATCTATTACAATGAATATAATTCTAAATCAACAGAAGGACCATATCACATAGTACTAAGGAAAACTTACCAGAGCTTTTCCGAAGCTTTTGATGCTTTAAGTGAAATCGAAAATGAAGTTAACATAAATGGGTTTGTATATTACGATGGAGATTCTTACTATACAATTTTTGGCAGATATACTACAGATGATAGAGCTGAAAATATAGCTAGATCAAACTTTAATGAATATAACTTTAACATAGAAAATCACAAATCTAATTCAATTATAGTGCTAGATGAATATGATAATGTAATTTTTTCTTATAAAAATGATTATAATATATTCTTTACATCTGGAGCGGATAGTACTCTATTCTTTGATGGTGTTGAATATCATGGAGATGCTGCTTTTTATATTATAGATGAATATAAACTTATATCCATTAATATAGTACCCCTGGAAGAATATCTAAAAGGAGTAGTTCCTAGTGAAATTCCTGCATCATGGCATATTGAATCTTTAAAGGCTCAGGCTGTCGCAGCAAGAACCTATGCTGTTGCAAATACTCTGGATTCAACACCTTACGGATATCATGTTGTAGATAATCAGAACAGCCAAGTTTATAATGGCTTAGATAGAGAATATTCATCAACAAATAAAGCTGTAGAAGAAACTAAGAATGAGTTAATTTACTACAACAACAATTTAATTACTGCATTTTACCATTCTACAAGTGGAGGTAAAACAGCTGACAGCGGAAATGTTTGGTCATATACTTTGCCTTATTTGAAAAGTAAAGAAGACAATTTTTCTAATATATCTCCTCATACAGATTGGAATATATCATATACTACAGAAGAACTCATAGATATATTTAAAGGAGAATTTAATACAGAAGAAATATACGATATGGATGTAATAGAAGTTTCAAATGATGAAAGAGTAATAGAAACCTCTATTAAGACCGACAAAGGTGAAATAAACCTTATAAAAGAGGAAGTAAGAGCAGTATTAGGATACAGTAAATTAAAAAGCACATGGTTTAGTATAGAAAAAAATAATCAATTATCTATAGTAACTAAAGAAGATAATTACAAAACAAATCTTGCTGAAAACAGCAAACTATCATACAAAGATAATAAAATAGAAAATACTGTAATAGGATATAATGAAAACGAAATGATTTTAAATGCTAATGAAAATTTTGGAGCAAAATCCAGTCCGGATACTTTTACATTAATAGGAAAAGGATGGGGTCACGGAATAGGCATGAGTCAGTATGGAGCTAGACAAATGGCGGAAGAAGGATTTACATACAAAGAAATATTAGAGTACTACTACACAGGAGTGACAGTAAAATGAGCAAAGAACTAAAGAAAAAAGATTTTCACTACAATTTACCCGAGGAACTTATAGCACAAACTCCTCTTGAAAAAAGATCAAACTCAAAATTAATGGTTTTAAATAGAGAAAAAGAATCGATTCATCATAATTATTTTTATAATATACTGGATTATTTAAATAAAGGGGATTGTTTGGTGATAAACAATACAAAAGTAATTCCCGGAAGATTATACGGAGAAAAAACAACTGGAGCAAAAATAGAAATACTTCTTTTAAAAGAAATAGATAAATATACCTGGGAGTGTCTTGCTAAACCAGCTAAGAGGCTTAAATTAGGCACAGAAATCGCTTTTTCCAAAGATTTAAAGGGGAAGATAGTCAAAGACTTTGATCAGGGGATAAAACACATTAAATTCCAATATGAAGGTTCTTTCCATAACATCATTGATATTATTGGGGAAATGCCTCTGCCGCCCTATATAAAAGAAAAATTAGAAGAAAAAAACAGATATCAAACGGTATATGCTAAAAAAACCGGCTCAGCCGCAGCCCCTACAGCAGGGTTGCATTTTACTGATGAGTTACTTGAAAAAATTATAGCTAAAGGT
>JAABRS010000209.1 GCA_011390775.1 Clostridia bacterium
CAGTATTAGAAAAAATCAAAAGATTTGAATGTTTGTTATTAAGACTTATCCATTTCTTCATTATAATCTGGAGCCGGAGATACAAAGGAAGCCCAACTGGCCAGCAGTGGAAGTATTAGTAATATAAGTAGTATTTGAGTATAGCTTTGGAAATAATCAAAAGCAGCACCGAAAGGCAGTGGTCCTAAAGCAGAACCTATAACCATAACCGTCATAGTCAATCCTCTTATCTTTCCTAGATGCTCTCTTCCGTAGTAATCCGACCATAAAACATTGGTGCTTACTGCATCAAAGGCTACTGAAACACCCATTACTACTCCATATATAATAAGTGGTATCTTTCCCTGGGCAAAAACCATCAACACCATAGCTAAACCAAATACAATATAGTTGATACCCTTTACAATATTAACCCTAACTTTTTCAACTACAAAGCCTGCCAGAAAGTTCGAAGGTATCTGAGAAAGTGCGGTAATACTTAATACATAAGCACCAAATAAGGGATCGTAACCTTTTTCTCCAACTATAGAAATCATGTGAAAGGTTATTCCTGTATTAATAAGTGAAGGAACTCCCATACAAAAAAGCATGAACCAGAAAGCTCTAGTAGTTTTTGCTTCTTCTAAAGTCCAGGAAAAATCTATCTTGTCCTGAGTTTGAATATCTCCTGGTTCTGCAACATTTTCTACACTTTCCACTCCATCCGGCAATAGTCCTATGTCTTCCGGTCTATTCCTTATGAATAATATTGCTGCAGGTAGCATTATGAAAATCAGCGCTGCCGCCCAAAACATCCAGGCAAAAGTCAAACCTCTTGATTCTATTAAAAAGCTGTTTATCGGTGGTATTGCTGCCGCTCCTAAAACTCCACCTAAGGACATTATACTTAAAGCTCTTCCACGCTTTTTTATAAACCACTGGGGTATAAGTACCGATGATATAAGTGTCATAGATCCCTGACCAAATAATCTTATGAAAATAAAGCCGATTAAAATCATCCAGGAAGCTGAAATCATGCTCATCCACAAACAGGTTATACTGAAAAGTATACTTACAGCAATAGTTGATTTTCTATGACCTTTTGAATCTATAAGATTCCCAATAAAAGGCAGGGAAAATCCTGAAATCAAAGTAGCTATAGAATAAAAACTTGAAATAACAGTTCTACTCCATCCAAATTTTTCTATATAATAATCTATAAACACGGAAACTGAATAAGTCTGTCCCGGACCGGAAAAAAAGTAAATCAAAGCTCCCAATCCAACAATATACCATCCGTAATAAATCTTTTTTTCTTTATTTACCATCTAGCTCTCCTTTAAGACTTTTTCTTCCAACATCACCTATTATATTACAAAAAATATGATAATTTCAATCTATATATTAAATATTTTCATGTAAATACCATATTGGTTTACTGAGCCAATTAAAACAATACATATAAATGTATACTTAAGATGAAAATAAATAAAAACAGGAGGAATCAAAAATGAAAACCAACAATCTAACAGAAATTATCTGTATAATAGACAAGAGCGGATCAATGTCATCAATTAGAGATGATGCAGTAGGAGGATTTAACACATTTTTAAAAGAACAAAAACAAAAAGAAGGAGATGCCTTAATAACCCTAAATCTTTTCGACCACGAGCTTTATGAAATTTATCAAGGCAAAAACATAAAATATGCCGACCAACTTACATATAATTCCTACGTTCCTGGAGGTATGACTGCACTAAATGATGCAATAGGAATTACTATTGATAAAGCAGATCTTCGACATGCCAATCTGGAAAAAGATGAAACTCCTGACAATGTTATTGTAGCTATCCTAACAGACGGTATGGAAAACTCCAGCAGAGAATATTCTGAGGCACATATTAAAAGAAAAATCAGAATTCATGAAGATAAAAACAACTGGAAATTTATCTTCCTAGCAGCAAATCAGGATGCAGTACTTACCGGAAGAAGTTACGGTATAAAAGATGATTATTCAATGGATTTTGACACAGATAAAGCCGGAATGAATATGTCTTTTGATATGATAAATGAAGCATCTAATAAAATCCGGGAAGGAAAGGATATCAAAGATCTAAAAAAAGAAATGATGAAAAAACACAAAAAACAATAATGAATATGCGAAAATATTATTTGACAATAAATTATGAAAATGTTATCTTATAAGAAATTGAATAGTTTCTTCAGGGCAGGGTGAAATTCCCGACCGGCGGTATAGTCCGCGAACCTTAACAGGTTGAACTGGTTAGATTCCAGTACCGACAGTAAAGTCTGGATGGGAGAAGAATTATAAAAGTGTATACTTTTTTATTAAGTTTATACTATTAGTTTACAAACACAACCTGAAGGAAATTCCTTCAGGTTTTTTATTTGAAATATAAGGATGTGAAATATTGGAAGAAAATTATATGAAAAGAGCTCTAAAACTTGCAAAACTAGGAGAAGGATATACAAATCCCAACCCTCTTGTAGGAGCAGTAATAGTAAAAGATGGAAAAATAATCGGCGAAGGATATCATGAAAAATACGGAGAAAGTCATGCAGAAGTCAATGCCTTTTTAAATGCTAAAGAAGATGTAAAAGGTGCAGATATGTATGTAACCTTAGAGCCCTGCTCTCATCAAGGAAAGACTCCTCCCTGTGCTGATAGAATTGTTAAAGAAGGTATAAATAGAGTTTTTATAGGAATGAAAGATCCTAATCCCTTGGTAGCAGGAAGAGGAATAGAAATCTTAGAAAAAAACGGTATAGAAGTTAAGTCCGGAGTATTAGAAAAAGAAGCTGCATTATTAAATGAAATCTTCATAAAATACATTACGGAAAATAAACCTTTCTGTATTCTTAAAACTGCAATGTCTTTAGATGGTAAAATAGCAACATCAACTGGAGATTCAAAGTGGATATCCAACGAAAAATCAAGGAAATACGTTCATAAGTTAAGACATAGAGTTACTGGAATAATGGTAGGAATAGGCACAGTAATAGCCGATGATCCTATGCTTACAACCAGACTTGAAAATAAAAAAGGTAAAGATCCCCACAGAAT
>JAABRS010000210.1 GCA_011390775.1 Clostridia bacterium
CTCAAAAAATATCTGAAGGTGATTTTGAAGGTTACTCTAACCCTGCTGATATAAGGGGTTCCTATTCTCTAGGAGATATTTCCAAAAATTTTGAAATTGATGTTGAAACTCTATCAAAGGCTTATGACCTTACAAATATAATCGAGGACCCAAGTGTTTTTAGAGTAAATCAACTAGAAGAATACTATGTTTTTGATGAAGATATTGAGGTGGGAACCGGTAGTGTTAAATATTTTGTATCTTTATATACGGGTATCCCTTATGAAAGTGATGATAATGTACTACCAATAACAGCTTTAAATATTCTTAAAGAAGAGGAAAAAATTACAGAAGAGTTATACGATGAGCTCAAAGAAATTTCAATAGATATATCCAAATATTTGATTACTGAAATTATTGTTTCTGATGAAATAAACGAAGAAAATAATAATGAGGATGAAGAGTACGTAATCAAGTCAACAACAACTGTTCTTGAAGTAGTTAGATGGGGTACTAGTATTGAAGAGCTAGAAGAATTAATTGGTGTAACAGAAATTTCAGAAGATGATGTTATTAGAGATATATGCCTAGATAATGGACTCTCTTTTTCAGAGGTAAAGGAAAAAATTTCAATATCTTTGAAGTAATTGACTATATCTATCCAAAGTGTTATATTAATGGCATAAGTTCAAAATTAATTAGAGGAGGAAATTTATGTCTAAACTACCTGAAAATGTAATTAAAGAATGGGATAATAAAAAAGGGCCAATTATATTTACTACCGTAAATAATAAAGGTATTCCAAACAGTATTTATGCAACATGTGTAAGTCTTTATAATAATGAAACAATTATTGTAGCAGATAATTATTTTGATAAAACCAAAAATAATTTGATGGAAAACAACCAAGCTTCAATTTTGTTTTATACTAATGATGACAAAGCATATCAATTAAAAGGTGAAGTTGATTATATAAAAACTGGAGATATTTTCAATAATATGAAATCTTGGAACCCTAAAAAACATCCGGGTCATGGAGCAGCTGCCCTGAAAGTTAGAGAAGTATATTCAGGATCAGAAAAACTTTTATAAACAAATATTATTTTCTAATTACAAACAGACCGGATTACTTTAATTTAAGATAAAAGTAATTCGGTTTTTATACTATAATGCTTAATTTATTAACTCTTCAATTGATAAAGCACCGTATTTATCCATGTCATCTACGATTTCACTAAAAACAGTTCTTCTAAATTCTTCTACTTCTACCCATTTGAATTTGCTATGTTCATGGGAAAGTATTACTTCATCATTTTTAGGTTCGCAGAGATATACTATTATTACTACTTTTCCTAAAATTTCAGTATTATGATCCGTAGCATATAATATTCTTTTTATCTCTATGTCTAGATTAGTTTCTTCTTTTACTTCTCTAGTTAGGCATTCTTCAAGAGATTCTTCAATCTCGAGTTTGCCTCCTGTCATTTCCCATTTATCAGGAGCTACTTTTTGTTTTGTATGGCGCTTTAATATAAGTATTTTATTATTTTTTAATACCATAGCCTTCATTATTACTGTAAACATTAAGAAAACCTCTTTTCAATTTTTTTATACTATATATTATATTCTTTATTAAATTTCTTTACAAATATAATAAAAGATTTCTACTAATTTCCTCCATGAACATAAATTCTTTTTAGTTATATAAAAAAATTTAGATAATATGATATAATATAAAAATAAATATAAATTTATCAAATAAGAGAGGAGTAGATGATTTAATATGAATGAAGTTGTAATTGTAAGTACAGCAAGAACTCCCGTGGGAGATTTCATGGGTTCTTTAAAAAGTTTGAATGGTATTGATTTAGGGCTTATTGCTACCAAAGGTGCTTTAGAAAGAGGAAATATTAGTCCAAATGTAATTGAAGAAGTAGCTGCTGGGTGTATCTATAAAAATGGTCAAAAAGGCAATCCTGCAAGACAGATCCAAATCAAATCAGGAATGTCATCAAAGGGTTGGGCTTATACTTTAGATCAGCAGTGTGCATCAGGAATGAAGGCCTTCGAATTAATTTATCAGTCTTTAGCACTTGGTAAAATTTCATCTGGACTGGCTTTAGGGATGGAAAGCATGACAAATGCTCCATATTTACTACTAAAAGGAAGACAGGGATATAGAATGGGTGAGGGTAAATTAATTGACAGTATGCTTTATGACGGTCTTGTATGTGCTATGGAAGGTTATCATATGGGTATAACTGCGGAAAACCTTGCTAAAAAGTATAATATATCTAGAGAAGAGCAGGATGAGTTGGCTCTATTAAGTCACCAAAGAGCCACAAAAGCTCAAAAAAATAATTTATTCAAAAATGAAATCGTACCTGTTGAAATTAAAAATAGAAAAGGTACTGTAGTAGTGGACAAAGATGAACATCCAAAAGATGATCTTACTCTAGAAAAATTAGCTTCTTTAAGACCAGCATTTGATAGAGAAGGTACTGTAACTGCTGGGAATGCTTCTAGTATAAATGACGGTGCCGCTGCTATTGTTATGATGACAGCTGAAAAAGCTAAAGAATTAGGATTAAAACCCCTTGCAAAAGTTATTACTACATCAAATTATGGTGTTGATCCAAGTATTATGGGTATAGGTCCTGCTTATGCAATTCCTAAATCAATAAAGGATGCTGGATTGACAGCAGATGATATAGACTATTACGAGATTAACGAAGCTTTTGCTGCTCAGTTTTTAGCAGTAAATAGAGAATTAAACATAAGCATGGATAAAGTCAATATAAACGGTTCTGGTATTAGCTTAGGTCATCCTGTAGGATGTACCGGCGCTAGAATAATACAGGCACTTATATTTGAACTTAAAAGAAGAAATGGAAAATATGGAGTTGCTTCTCTATGTGTAGGTGGAGGACCATCAATGAGTGTTGTAATAGAAAATATTGAATAAGATTATTATCTAGTTTAAAAGCTTTAAATTAAAAAACCGCACTTAACAGAAATATTATAGTTAAGTGCGGTTTTTATTGTCTATTTATCTGTAATCGTAAAATCCTTTACCGGTTTT
>JAABRS010000211.1 GCA_011390775.1 Clostridia bacterium
CTATGGTATTGTTGTGGTGAATTCCCATTTCTTCAGCTAATTCTGCATGAAGCTGAAGATGTCTTCTCTCTCCGTGTACCGGTATAAAGAATCTAGGGTTAAGAAGGTTAAGCATTAGCTTTAATTCTTCCTGTCTTGCGTGACCGGATACGTGGATGTCATGCAGTGCTTCGTAAATTACATCTACTTCTTTTTCGTAAAGCTTATTTATTACTGCTGATACGGTTTTTTCATTTCCCGGTATAGGATTAGCGGAGATTATAACCATATCTCCTTTTCTAAGTCTAACCTGTCTGTGAGAGCTAGCCGCCATTCTAGACAGGGCTGCCATTGGTTCTCCCTGACTTCCTGTTGATATTACAACTATTTGGCTATCTTTGTATTTGTCTATATCTCTTGCATTTATGAGCATACCTTCAGGTATGTCTATAAATCCGGTTTTTTGTGCTATATCTATAGTATTGTGCATGCTTCTTCCGGAGATTGCTACCTTTCTGTTGTAAACAGCTGCTGCATCTACTATCTGCTGTATTCTATGTATGTTAGATGCAAAGGTTGCAACTATTATTCTTTTTTTAGCTTTTTTGAATATGTCTATAAATTTTGCACCAACGGTTTTTTCAGACATGGTGTATCCAGGTCTTTCAACATTTGTACTATCTGAAAAGGCTACTAATACACCTTTTTTACCGTATTCTGCTATAGTTTGCAAGTCTATAGGCATATCATTTATAGGTGTTTGGTCTATTTTAAAATCTCCAGTATGAAATACTACTCCCAGTGGAGTTTCTATTGCTAAAGCTGAAGAGTCAGGTATACTGTGATTACTTCTGATGAAGTGTACTCTAAAGTGTTCTCCTGCTTTTATTTTGTTTCCGTGATTTATTGTATTTAACTTTGTTTCCTGTAAGTTGTGTTCTATAAATTTGTTTGCCAAAAGTCCCATTGGAAGTTTAGTTCCGTATATTGGTACATTTGGTATTTTTTTAAGTAAATATGGTATTGAACCTATATGATCTTCGTGTCCGTGGGTTACAAATAACCCCTTTATTTTTTCTTGATTTTTAATTAAATAGCTTATATCCGGTATTACTATATCTATACCAAGCATTTCGTCTTCTGGAAATGCTAGTCCACAATCTATAATTATTATCTCATCGTCGTATTCCAACAATGTTATATTCTTTCCTATTTCTCCTAATCCACCTAATGGGATTATTTTTAATTTTTTTTCATTATTAACTGCCATTTATTTCCTCCTCTTTACAGTTCTTACACAGTCCGTAGAATTTTAAACTATGGGTGTGTATTTCAAAATCGTATTCTTTCTCTATTAATTCTTCTAATTCGTTTAGAAGATCTATTTTTACCTCTATTATTTTGCCGCAGTTTTTGCACAGCAAATGATGATGCCCATGTGATTCATCTTCTGATAAGACTACTTCATATCTGGCACATCCGTCATTAAATAAAACCTTGCTAAGGATACCTACTTCTTCAAATAATTTAGTAGTTCTGTATACCGTAGCTATTCCAATATCTGAATCTACTTCTCTTACCAATTCGTAAATTTCTTCCGGATTTAGATGTTCTCCTATACTTTTCATAAGAACATCGTAGATTACCTTTCTTTGATTGGTAATTTTATATCCGCCTTTGTTTAATTTCTTTTTAAAATCTTCAGTGTATTTATTCATAAAATTCCCCTATATCAAATCTTCTGCCATACCTTCATAAACATCTATAACTTCCTGTAGTTCGTCTCTATCTTCAACAATGTTGAAAATAGGAGTATCGTCTTCTTCTCTATCTATTCTGTAAATCATTCCTTCTTCACTGTTGGGATAGCTTAATACTGCGTATTCAATATCGTCAATATGGAAGGATGCATTTATAATAAGTTTTTCTACTTTTCCTTCATCGTTGATTAATTCTACTATATCAGACATATTAACTCCTTTTGTCTAAATAAACAGACAGTATATTAACTGCTGCCAGTTTATCAATTACCTTTTTTCTTTTCTTTCTGGATACATTTCCCTGTATTAGAGTATCTTCTGCCATTTTTGTAGTCATTCTTTCGTCTTCAAATTCAACTTTTATGTCTATTTGTCTTTTGAGTTTTTCTGTAAATTTTTTGACTTTTTCTCCTTGAATCCCAATATCACCGTTTAACCTTCTAGGCATTCCGATAACTAAAACATTTACGTCATATTTTTCAATGACCTTTTTTAGAGCTTCAAAATCTTTTTTGTAGCTCTGCCTAAATATTGTGTCCAAACCCTGAGCAGTAATATTTAAAGGATCACTTACTGCTAATCCAATGGTTTTTTCTCCAACATCTAAGGCTAGATACCTTTCTTCCATTTCATCTCCTATACTATTTTTATACAAAATTCTTCGCACGCTGAAACGCAATAGCTGCATAGGGTACATTTTTCAAAATCTACCTCTGCTTTGCCATTGACAATTTTTAAAGCATTTTGGTTACATTTTTCAACACATAATCCGCACCCTTTGCACCAATATGCTATCTTTAATTTCCTTTCTTTTTTATTTATATTATATAATTCATCCTTTAAAATATTATTTTTAACTAATAAATTAAAGTTGAAATCTATTTCTTCTTTATACCTCATACCTACAGCTATAGAATCGATAAAGTCTAGAGATTTTACATAGTTTAGAGATTCTATCGGATGGCTGCTTAAATGGCCTCCACCTAATGGTTTCATACTTAAAATAAATTTATTGCAGGTTTTGGCTTTTTTAATGCTTTTTTCCATCTGTACTCTGTTACCGTCTGCGATACCTATACCCTCTTTATTTATTATCGGGTGAATAATGTCTATTTCTTCCAGGTCTAATATTTCTTCTACACCTTTTATGAAATGAGTAGAGATTCCGAATTTTTTGATAATTCCTTTATCTTTACACTCCAAAAAAAACCTTACTGCCTCATAGTGACCTTTAAAGGTGCTTAGGCCTTCCTGTTCATGAAGCATGAAGATATCTACATAGTCTATATCCATTTCTTTTAAAGCTTTATCCAAACTTTT
>JAABRS010000021.1 GCA_011390775.1 Clostridia bacterium
AATTATAATCAATACTTACAGTTTTTTCTCCGTAAAAATCAACTAATTCTTCAACCCCTCTACCGTATTTATGTCCAGGCACATCAAAAGGAGTACAGTTTTTATCTTTATAATTAACAATAGCATCTGCTAAAGGTGTTTTATTCTGTATATTTTCTTTTTCTTCAAAAATTATTATATTTTTATTTAAGTATTCAGCTGTGTTTTTCATAATTTACCTCTTTTTTTATAGTATAGTTAAGATAAACTCTCTAAGAATTTTAAAAGCTACAGCATTTGATATTCCTGAGTTATCATAATGTGGTGATAACTCGACAATATCTCCTCCTACTATATTTAGATTTTTCAATAAGTGAACTCCTCTCATAAGTTCTTTAAAACTTATTCCTCCCGGTTCAGGAGTACCAGTTCCTGGGAAGCATGAAGGGTCTAGTATATCTAAATCTATAGTTATATAAACTTTTTCATCTTTTAATTTTTCTACAATATTTTCCAGAGTTTTTATGTCAAATTTTTCCATATATGTATGTTTTAAACTCCAGTCAAATTCATCTTTTTCTCCGGATCTTATGCCAAACTGGAAAATTTTATTATCCCCTATTAAGTCGTGACATCTTCTTATAACAGTTGCATGGGAAAAATTTTCTCCAAAAAATCTATCTCTTAAATCCGTATGAGCATCGAAATGAATTATATTTACTTCTGGGTATTTTTCAAAAACAGATTTAAAAATTCCATAAGTTGTTAAATGTTCTCCACCTATCATAACAGGAATTTTATTATCATCTAATATTTTTTTAGAATAATTGTAAATTGATTCTAATGATTTATCAGTGTTTCCAATTGGAATATAAACATCTCCACCATCATGTAATTTGAACTCTGTTAAGTCTCTATTTATGTAAGGACTGTAAGTTTCAAATCCTATTGAATCTATTCTAACTGCATTTGCAGCAAATCTAGTGCCGGGTTTAAAAGAAGTTGTGTTATCCATTGGTGCTCCAAATACAACCAACTCTCCTTCTTCATAAGAACTGTTAAATCCGTTTAATTTTATATTATTATTTTTCATCCTTTATAATTTCCTTTACATAGTTTGGTAACATAAATGAAGCATTGTGAATGTCTGTATTGTAGTATTTAGTTTTAATATCCAACTTATTCCAGTCATTAATACCTTTATTAACAGGTTTTATCCCCTTTGAACTAAATCCAAAGAGCCAGTGTCCAGAAGGATATGTAGGCATATGAAATTGATAAACTTCAACTATTGGAAATATTTTCTGTATTTTTTTATTAGCTCTTTTAAATTCTTTTCTTTCTTTTTCATAATAAGGACTTTCGTTTTGATTTATCATTATACCGTCTTCTTTTAAAGCCTTGTAACAATTTTTGTAAAAATCTTCTGTAAACAATCCTTCTCCAGGACCTATAGGATCTGTTGAATCAACTATTATTAAATCGTATTCGTCTTGTCTATTTTTTACAAATTCTATACCATCTTCATAGTATAAATTTACTCTCTCATCATTAAGATTTTTTGAAGTTTGTTTAATATATTTTTTCGAAACATCCACTACCATTTTGTCTATTTCAACCATATCAATTTTTTCGATGGTTTTATATCTTGTTAGCTCTCTTACAGTACCTCCATCGCCACCACCTATTACCAGTACACTTTTTATACTAGGTTTTGCAGCTAAAGGTACATGAGTTATCATTTCATGATATATGAATTCATCTTTTTCAGTAACCATTATTATTCCATCTATAGTCAACAGCTTTCCAAATCCGTAAGTTTCATAGACATCTATCTTTTGAAATTCACTTTTTTCGCTGTATATGTGCTCTTTGATTTTTATGCTGAATCTAACATTTTCGTTTTGATTTTCTGTAAACCATAATTCCATGATAAACCTCCTAGGCTATTTCCATAGGTTTGTATGTTACTTCTTCTAATTTTTTATTAGAAAACCTTTTTATTTTATCAATCATCCCTCTAGAAACTTCCGTTGATTCGCTTTTCTCCGCCTTTAATTCTTCAGTTAGATAGTCAAAAGCAACCCAAGGATTCACGCTCTCACCACAGGTATAAAGATCGACAGAAGCATAACCGTATTCAGGCCAAGTATGAATTGTTAGATGAGATTCAGATATGACTACTGCTCCACTTACTCCGTATGGATTAAACATATGAAATACACTTTCAACTACTGTTGCATTAGCTTTTTCTGCAGCTGTAACCATTAACTCCTCTATAAGTTTATGGTCGTTTAATATATTTTCATCACAATTATAGTACTCTACCAGGATGTGTCTTCCTAACTGTTCTGTTTTCATTTATAACCTCCAAATCACTTTTTTGTTTAGTATTATTAATCTTTATGTTTACTATTACTAAATATAGCACTTTTTGAAAAAAAGTCAATATATTTAGTAATAAAATAAATAAAAATATTTTGCATAAAAAAATATCCTCTTTATGAGAGGATATCATGATTGATATTTAAAGGTTTTCAACGAATTGTATTTTTAAACCGTTGGGATCTAATATATAGAAAAATCTTACCTTGGGATTGGGTTTAATTGGGCCACTTTCAATTTTTATTCCTTTTTCTTCTACAAATTTCATCATTTCATCGAGATTTTCAACTTGGAATCCTAAGGATATATCTTTACCTATATTAACGTCTTTTTTACCTTTGTTCTCTATTAGTTCTACTTCAGTACCTCCAACTCCTAAAAATGCTATCTCTGTCTCGGGTCCTGCTTCAAATCTTCTATTTACCTTTAGTCCTACAATGTCTTCATAAAATGCTATTGATTCATTTAAATTTTTAACCATAATTGTACACCAAGAAAATTTCATATATACCTCCATTAAATTAGATTATGCTTGATTTTGTATTATCACATGCTATTCCTTTAAGCAAGTCGACCTGTTCTGGTTTACCTAATACAATCATTACATCTCCTTCATTTAAAACTTCCTTTGAACTTGGATTGAAATTTATTTTATTGTTTTCCTTGTGTCTTATAGCCATTACTATTAGTCCTGATCTTTCCGGAACCTTTGCTTCTTTAAGATTTTTACCTATCAAATCTGAATCCGGTCCAATTTTAACTTCTTCCAAATCAATTAATACATCGTCGGCTTTTGTCATAACATCTAAAAAAGATATTACCGATGGTCTTATAACCATTGCTGCTATTCTTCTACCGCCAATTTCATTTGGAGAAATTGTGTTGTCTGCTCCAGCCTTTTCCAATTTTCTATATGCATTTTTTTCTATTGCTTTTGCTATTATATATATATTCGGGTTTAACTGCCTAGCAGTAAGTACTGTAAATACATTATCAGCATCATTTGATAAACTAGCTACTAGCCCTTTAGCTGATTCTATTTTAGCATGAATAAGAGTATCTTCGCTTGTAGCATCATCATTTATAGTCAGAACACCTTCATTTTTAAGTTCTTCAACTCTTTCTTGACTATTTTCTATTACTAAGAACTTTAGGTTGTTTTCTTTAAACTGTTGAATAACAATATTACCAACTTCACCAGCACCGCAAACTATGTAGTGATCTTTTAATTCTTTTATTTTATATTCCATTCTTCTTTTCCTCCATGCGTCTTTTAGTTGACCTTCAAAAAATAAAGCAAAGATACTTGTAATTCCATAACCGGCAACTCCTAATCCGGAAAAAATCAAAAATATTGTGAAAATTTTAGCTTCATTAGTCATTTCAGCTATTTCACCATATCCAACTGTAGATATAGTTATCGCCGTCATGTACAGTGCATCTAAAAAACCTACTCCAAGAAGAACTGAATATCCGTATATACCTATTGCAATAACAGAAAAAAACATTATTCCTATGAAAATAAATTTTCCTTTGTTTTCCATAACTCACCTTCTTGAATTTATAATTATATTATATCAGTTATGTTGATAAATACCAACTTTATAAAGTGCTGCCTTCCTTGAATCCCTGATGAATTGCATGAATTACGTTGGCAGGTGTTATTGCATCACCTATTATAACTACTTTTTCATTTTTTTTCATTTTTTTATATAGATTATTGTTAGAAACATAACCTTCAGCCATAATTACCGTATCCACTGGTATTTTTTCTAATTTTTCTTTATTTTTAAATATTATTTCCTTATCTTCTATTTCAACTACTTCAGAATTTCCGTAAATCTTGACATTTCTTTTTTTGAGAAGATTTCTTAGTGCCTGTTCATCGTTTATTCCAGGAGATTCATTTACTAAAATATCTTCAAGGATTTCTATTATATAAACCTCATCAGATTTTTCAGCACAAAATGCAGCCACTTCACACCCTACCAATCCTCCTCCAACAACAGCTACCCTACTACCAAAACTTTTATCACCTAAAAGTATTTCATTTCCACTAAAGACATTTTCCTTTTCTCTTCCTTTTATAGGAGTATCTGCAGGTCTTGATCCTGATGCAATTATAATCTTATGGTATTCTTCAACATGAATATTTTCTAAATTTCCTTCTTTTAATAGTTTTATTTCAACATTACTTCTATAAAGCTTATTTTTAAGATAATCCATATATATTCTAATATCTTTTTTGAAAAAATCATTACCGGCAGCCAGGAAATTCCCGCCTAATCTATTAGATTTTTCCCAAAGTTCTACAAAGGCTCCATTACAATCTGCAGATATTGCTGCAGTGATTCCTCCCGGTCCCCCTCCAACAACTAAAACTTTCTTGTCTTTCATAGAAAAATTATTTATTGAAGTATTTTCATTAAAACACAAGGGATTTATCGAGCACTTAATTTCACCTTCATTTAGTAATGCACCTAAGCAGTCGTTGCAGCTGATACAGTGTACTATATCAAAGGACTTGTTTTCTCTTACTTTTTTTACCCATCTAGAATCTGCCATAAGCTGATGTCCTAATCCTATTAAATCTGCTTTTTTATCTTTTAAAACCTTTTCAGCTACTTCTGGATTAGATAGCTTCCCTTGAGTAAGCACAGGTATCTTAACTTCTTTTTTTATCTCAAAAGCAAAGTCTATCTGCTCTGGTTCTTCCTGGTAAACGGTGTCTATGGATTTATACCAGGTGTCATAGTATCCAATGTCTATGTGAAGTCCATCAATTCCACTTTTTTCAAGTACCTTTGCCATCATTTTTCCTTCACTTATTTGAGTACCTTGTTTTGTTCCATGATAAGGAGTGAATTTAAACAATATGGGATAATTTTCCCCGCAGGTGTATTTTATTTCTTTTATACATCTTATAGAGAATTTTAATCTGCTTTCCAACTCACCTCCATAGCTATCTTTCCTGTTATTCCACATATTTGTATGAAATTGGTCCAGCAAATTTCCTCCGGAAGCATTTATTTCAACAGCATCGATTCCAGAATCTTTTGCTGCTTTAGCTACTTCAGCTATATTATCTACAATAGATTTAATATCTTTTTCACTAGAAGTGTTAACCATGTTTTTGTTCAAATTGTATTCTATCCATTTTGATCCTGGATTAATCTGAAGACAGATCTTAGCGTCATGTTTGTGAATTCTATCTGCCAATTCTTTTAAATTATTTCTAAATTCTATTTCTGAATAATCATTATCTGGTAAAACAGTATAACCTCCGGTAAATACTAATCCAACTCCACCTTCAGCTCTTTTTTCTAAAAAGTTTTGGCTTTTTTCACTAAAGAAATTTTTTTCGTCTTTTGTGGAAGTAATAGGTGCTAAAAATATTCTATTTTTCAATTTAAGCTGTCCTAAACTGAATTCTTTAAATAACTCCATTTTTGTCCCCCTCAAATTTATAATTATTTAATTAAGATTATAACTCTATCAACAATTGAATAGCTTTTATATCCAATATTTTCTACCATCCACTTAAAGGCCTTTTCATGATAAAAAAATACATGGGTCTGATCGTCTTTGTAATACCAATTTTTAAAATCTATATCATCTGAGTATATTTCTGTCTTGCAGTAAAGCTTTCCATCCTTTTTTAACAAAGAATATAAAAGTTCAAACTCTTTTAAAGGATTATGAAAGTGTTCAATAACTTCACAAGTTACAATATAATCATAATTTTTGTTTAATAAATTTTCTATATCCCAAAAAAAAGGATCGTAAATTTCAATATCATATCCATCATCTCTAAGTAATTTTGTAATAACTGGTCCCGTTCCTGCTCCAAAATCAAGGCCTAATGTATTTTTGCTATCCCACTGCTTCTTCACCTCTTCTACTATATCAGATACAAATCCCTGATATCTTATATCTTCTACATCGTTGTTATGCTTTTCATATCTTCCTTTTTCCTCTTCGTAGGTTAAATAGTTTTGAGAATCCATAAATATAGAATTACATCTACTACACTTATAGTATTTTATATCATTAATTTTATGGAAAGGCTCCCCTTTACCACTGCATAAATTACAATTCATATTTTTCCTCCAATCTCAGTATTATTATGATACAATATATTAGTATTAATTTGTAGTGTTTTTTAGATAATGCTTGACATAAAAAAAACAAACTTATAATATTTTAACATATGATAATTATATTTTTTCAGAAAGGAGTCTATATGAACAAAAAATTAAAAATAGTAATAACTGTTATAGTAATTATTACAGCAATAATTCTATTCATACTATTTTATCTAACGAGAGGTCTTCAGGAAGGTCAAAGCATAGAAGTAAATAATGTAGATTTAAGTTATTTAGAAGATGATGGATTCTATACAGGAAGTTTCAATTTCGGCAGATGGTCAAATGAAGCAAAGGTTACATTAGAAGATAAAAAAATTGTTGATATTGAATTTACTGATGATGTTGCTTTTTCTAAAGATGAAGTAAGGGAAGAAATTATTGGTAAAATAATTAGTAATCAAAAAGTAAAAGTAGACGTTGTATCAGGTGCTACAGTAACTTCTAAAGCCTATATGAAGGCAGTAGAAGATGCTTTAGATATACTGCATTAAAATAATAAAGGAGGTACTTAGAATGAAAACTCTTATAGCCTATGCTACAAAGAGAGGTTTTACGAAAAAATGTGCTGAATTGCTTTCAGAAAAATTAGACGGAACAGTTGAAATCGCTGATATAAAAAATTCGAAAAATGTAGATGTTAGCAGCTATGAAAATATAATTATTGGTGGATCTGTTTATATGGGTAAAATCAGAAAAGAGGTTCCTGATTTTTGTGATCGTAATATGGATAAGTTGCTTAATAAAAACATCGGCCTTTTTATATGCGGTTTAGCTGAAGGAGAAGTTGTTAAAGACGAACTGGAAGCTTGTTTTCCTGATAAACTCTCAGGAAAAGCTTTAGCCGTAGATATTTTTGGCGGAGAATACAACTTTGATAAGATGAATTTTATAGAAAAAACAATCATCAAAAAAATAGCCAATACCACAGAAAATCAAGAGGTTTTACATTTAGATAGAATCGAAAAATTTGCAGAAGTATTTAATTCTATGGAAAAAAAGGATTAGCCTAACTAATCCTTTTTTATTACTTTATTAATAAATATATCAACAAGCTCCGGATCAAACTGACTTCCCTTATTATCTAACAGTTCTTTAATTGCTTTTTCTTCACTTAGTGCCATTCTATATGACCTGTCTGAGAGCATTGTATCCCAGGTATCAACTAGAGAAAGTATTCTAGCTCCTAAAGGTATATCTTCTTTTTCTTTTCCAGTTGGATATCCTTTACCGTCCCATCTTTCATGGTGATGTAGAACGTAATTTGCTATATTTGAAAATTCCTTTGAGACACTTAATGCTTCATATCCCCATAAAGTATGTTTTTTAATATGTTCGTATTCTTTCTTGATAAGTCTGCCTGGTTTATTTAAAATTTCTTCAGGCACTAATATTTTTCCTATATCATGAACCAGCCCTGACCAATAGATATCACCTATTTCTTTTCTATTTAACCCAAGTAATTCAGCCATTTTTTTACTTAAATCTGCTACACTTTTATTGTGTCCCGAGGTGTATTTATCGTGATTTTCAAGCATTTTAGTAAAAGAAAGAATAGTATTTTCTGTATAATTTATCTGCAGCTCATTATATCTTTTTATAGCTAAATTTGATGATGCTAATCTTTCAATGGAATTAAGTATTCTTTCACTATTATTGCTAAATATCTTATTACTTTTTTTAGCAATTTCGATAGAAATAATTCCAACATTTTCATTGTTAATCTTTAAGTAAGTAATCAGTGATTCTTTTATAGGCTTAATTGAATTCATAAAATTATCATATATAGTTTTAGGTGTTTTTTCCTTATCTAATACTGAATAGTTTTTAAAATACTTTTTTTTGGATTTCATTAAATATTCTTTTTTAATTTCACTTTTGTTAAGTTTTTCTAAATCGTGTCCGACTGCTGCTTTAAATACTACCTCTTCTTCTTCAAAAATCAATATCTTTCCGTAATCTGCTTCTTCAATTAAATTTACAGTATTTTGTAAAAGTTCATCAAGAAATTTATCTGATCCTTCTATATTATTAATTTTTGAAGTTGTTTCTATAACACTTTCCAATATTTTTGCCAAATTATCCAGTTCTATATTTTTGTTTTTAAGTTTTTTATTAATGCTTAATATTTTTTCATCTCTATCTTTTAAATCTTTCTTAAACTTACCTGTAATTTTTGTAAATTGATTCATATTTTGAAGCCAGCTTTTTACCTCGTATTCATCAATCTTGTTGTTTTTAAAGCCATCAGGGTTTATATAGTAAGGGTTTTCATGGATATTATTTTTCCAGATGATAAAAGGATGAACTTCAATAATACTTCTAATCATTTGTACGCTAAATTTTGAAATATTATATCTACAAAGAGCAACTACAGGATAAGAATTAAATATTCTATCGTTTAATTTCCATTCGTATTCTATTATTCTATCTTTACCATCGCTGTAATTTAAAACCCAGCTTATTTCTCCTGTAACTGCTAACCCTGTAAATCCTTCATTCACAGCTATTATACTTTCGTTTTTGACAAATTCTATCATCTTATCAGGGTCAAATTCTCCATCCTTAGCATAAGCATCTTCATTACTTAAAAAGAAAAGTTGACCTCTTTCCATATAATTGTCCAAGTCAATGATTTTCTTTAAAAAACAGATTAAAGCATCTATATCATTACCTCCTGATATATACATGCATTTTTCACCTGAGTTTAATCGGGAAACAATAAAAGAAGAAACTTCTTCAATGATACTGGTTTCTTCTTCATATAAGAGTACAATGTGGTCCCCAACCATGCTTTTATTTAAATCTTCTTTTAATGTACTCATAAAAACACCTCTTTATTTAACTTATTATATACTCTCTTAAAAGCAAATTTTATTCATTTAAACTAATAATTTTCATTTTAACTATATTTTTCATTTCAAAAAATACCTTTAATAATTTTGGATCATATAATTTTCCGGAGTTATTCTTCATTTCTTTTAAAGCTTCTTCTTCTGTAAAAGGCTTATAACTATACTCATTTGTCATAGAATCAAAACTTTCAACTATTCTTATAATTCTGGACATATAGGGTATTTCTTCTCCTTTAATTCCTTCTGGATAACCGCTTCCGTCGTAATTTTCATGATGACTTAATACAATTTCTGCTAAACTTATGGTATGGTCAAATAAATTAAGTATCCTATAACCTACTAGTGGATGCTGCTGGAATTTTTCTTTTTCTTCTAGCGTCAAGTCCTTCGACTTATTTAAGAGTTCCTTCTTCAGTACAATTTTACCTATATCGTGTACATAACCAGCATTTTCTAATTTTAATATTTCTGATTTATCTAAGCTTAATTCTTTTCCCATTTTCTTAGCCAATTCTGCTACATTTTCAGAGTGGGTTTTTTCTCTTACACTTTTATTGTGAAGTGTATCTACAATGGTGTTGATAAGTTCCTCATTAACAATATCTCTTGTTAAGGTTTTTTTCTTATACATATCATCTTCCGCATCTTCCAGTATTCTACTTATATCTTCTGTTTCTTTTGTTTTTATATTGTAGCCTAAGGAAATAGTAGCTTTTATGGCTTCAATCTTGACCTCTGAAAGGGATTCATTTATTCTTTCAATAACTTTTTCAGTACCTAATTCATCAGTATTAGCTAAAATTATTCCAAATTCATCTCCTCCGATTCTGGCTACTACATCCTCATCTCTACAAACCTTTTCAATGCTCTTGGCTGCTTCCTTGAGAAGTTTGTCCCCTGCCCTATGACCGAATATGTCGTTGGTTTGTTTCAAGCTATTTACATCCCCGATTATAATTGAAATAGGAAGATTTTCTTTTACATCAATTCCCTTTAATTGTTCTTCAAAATATCTCCTGTTATATAAATCTGTTAAAGAGTCATGAGTGCTTATGTACTGTATTTTTTCTTCCTGTATTTTCTTTTCTGTATTGTCTGAAAAAGTTACTACTCCTCCTACCACCTTACCATCTTTCATTTGTGGATGTGAATCATATTCAACATCAAAACTGGTACCATCCTTTCTCCAAAAAACCTCATCTTCTACATGAGCCTTTGATCCTCTTTGAAAGGATTGTACTATTTTACAGTCCTCCAACTTCATTGGAATTCCGTCTTTATAACTGTAGTGGATTTGATAGTGCATGTTTTTTCCTATTAATTCATCCTGATTTTCATATCCTAAAAGTTCGATACCTTTTTTATTGCAAAAAGTACAGTTCCCTTCATTGTCCATACCATATATACCTTCAGCTGTTGAATCTAATATAAGCTGCAGCTGTTCCTTATGTTCTTTTATCTTTTTTGTCGTTTTCTCTTTTTCTTCTTTGACCCAATTTTCTATTGTTATATCCTTTATATATGCTCCTACTCCGTAAGTACCATCTAAAAGTTTTATAGGGAATTTGTTTGTTTTGTAAACTCTGCCATCCCATTCTACAGTATCTTCGATTTTAATATTATTTTTTAGAACTTCTTCATCTGTTTTTCTCTTAATTTCTGCAAATTCTTCTGTAGAAATATCAGAGTCGCATTTACCAATTATATCTTCGTCTTTTAAATTATAGTATTTTTTTAAAGCTTCATTAACAAAAATATATCTTGAATTTTTATCTTTTAAGTAAATAAGTCTATCATCTGCATCCATAAACTGGGTTCTAAGTTCATATAAATTATTAAATTCTTTAGTTTTATTTTTTAGTTTTATGTTGCTTCTATACAATAAAAGTATATATGTAAATGAAATTAGTATTAAAAATATTCCACCCAAAAATAAAATATTATCGTTTATTTCCTGGGTTATACCATCTTTTATACTATCCGTACCGTATACAGCCGAAGGAATTATTATTAAAAGTATCCCTATCACAGTTCCTATGTATATATTTTTTAACCTTTTCATTTTCTATCTCCATTAGCTTATATTTTTCGCATGTTACCATTATACACTAAATATTGAATAATTATAAGCTATGATAAAATTTAAATAAATTAAGACTTCTTGACATGTCTATAGCTTTATGTGTTATGATTACATGAATAATAAATCAAGGAGGTACTTATGGGTAAATTAAAAGGAACAAAAACAGCACAAAATCTAATGACATCATTTGCTGGAGAATCTCAAGCAAGAATGAGATACGATTACTATGCTTCTCAAGCAAAAAAAGATGGATATGTGCAGATTAAAAATATCTTTGAGGAAACTGCAAGAAATGAAAAAGAGCATGCTAAAAGGTTTTACAAGTTTTTAAGAGAAGGTCTTGAAGACGAAAAAATAGAAGTATGTACTGATTTTCCGGTAAACTTCCAAGATACAAAGGCTAACTTAAAAGCCGCTGCTGCTGGTGAAAACGAAGAGCATACGGAAATGTACCCTGAATTTGCAAGAATTGCTAAAGAAGAAGGTTTTGAAGAAATTTCTGATGTTTTTACAGAAGTTGGAGAGGTTGAGGAAAGGCATGAAGCAAGATTCTTAAAGCTTTTAGAAAATATTGAAAAAGGAATAGTATTTAAGAGAGATGAAGTTGTTGAATGGAAATGCAACAATTGCGGTTATGTACACAAAGGTAAATCAGCACCTGAAGAATGCCCGGCTTGTGATCATCCACAAGACCATTTTGAATTATTTGTAGAAACATATTAATAATATAAAGGCCGGGGTAACCCGGCCTTTACTGTTAACCACCACCTAAAGCTTTCATTACAAGAACGTAATCTCCATCCTTAAGCTTTGTATTTAAATCTGCTCTTTTTTTATTAACCATATAGCTGCAGCCTTTAAATACTTCATCAGATAATTCATATTTTTCTTTTAACTCCTTAATAAGGAGTTTAATATCTGTATCCTTTTTTATTTCAATTTTCTTTACTTCACTGTTAAGTTTGTCATTTTGCAGACCTAAATATTTAAAATCTACTATCATCCAAGAACCTCGTCTACAGCTTTTTGAAATATTTCTATGAATTTTGGAAATGGTGTTTTTTGATAATTCAATAGTCTTTGAGCTTCATCTGTATCGTACCAGTCGGAATAAACAGGTTTTTCTGCATATTCTGCATCTTCCGGCTCAATATCAAGAACCTTAAAGAATTCTTCTACAAATTCATGGCCTTTCATCTGCCAGGTCTTTCCTCCTGCTACTATAAGTATCTTATTAGTTGATTCTTTAACTTCAACAGCTGCTACAAGAGCACTTACTACATCATCTCTAAATACTACCTCAACCCTTTGATTAGCCATAAATGGCCATTCAGGAGGATCTAACAATGCCGCCAGTACAACTCCTGCCACTCTTAATATTGTATAATCTATACCAGAGTCCAGTATATACTGTTCGCACCTAACCTTTGACTCGCTGTAGTTTGTATTTGGTCTTTGCTTAGTATTTACAGTTACCGGAGGTTCTAAATCTGTTGTATCGCCGTAAGTTGCCACTGTAGATGAAAATATAAGTCTAGCTTTATTTCCGTTACTTTCAATTGCATTTACTAAATTCTTAGTACCATCTACATTGACTTTAAAAGCAAGTTCTTTATTGTTTTCGCTTAGTGGTGGAAGTACAGCTGCTAAATGTACTACCGTATCTACATCTTTAAGAGATTTTTTTACGCTTTCTTTATCCGTTATGTCTCCTTCAAAAATTTCGATACCTTTTTCTTTTAATCCAGTAAAATTAGCCTGAGGTATATCAAAAACTCTGATTTTATATCCTTTTTCAGCTAATATAAAGGAAAGTTCTTTACCCATACTTCCTGCTCCACCAGTTATTAGTATTCTTTCCAACTATTCAGCCTCCTTCCTATTCTGATTATTTTTATTTAATATAGATCTTTAATTAAAAAGTCTAACCCTAATTTTTCTAACGTTCCTTTAGAAGGTTTACCAGTTTCTAGATCCCATCCTATAAATGAGAAAAAGTTGTTTTTAAGTTTAACATCGTCTATTTCTACTCCTGCTACCGGTCCCTCTTTTTGAGGTGGTTGTCCTAAAGCACGCTTAGTTATAGTTAAATCCTTAGGAGTAATACCTTCCCTTAAATTGAAAGCCTGTCTCATATTTAGTATTCTCATTCCTACTGTATCTTGATCCTGCGGTTTAAAACTTCTGCCGGTTATAGCTTCTATGTATTGATTTTCAATTCCCTGTTCTGCACCAGCTAAAGACATAAACATACAGAATCCTGCCGCATTAATTAATTCTTGATTCGCAGTCATTTTAACATCTAAATATCCTGTTGTATCATAATCATACTTACCTATCATTCCGAACATTTGAGCCATTGCAACTCCACCTTTAACGTGTCTTCCTGGTGTAGGATCGTATTGATAGGTTCTTGCATATCCAGGTGCATATTTAGGGTCGTGCATTGGAAGCTCAATACCAGATGCGGTTTGAAGGAATTCTTCACCCTTTCCTAACTCTTTAGCTGCTTGCATAGAGCCTTTCATCAAAACTTTTCCAATTCCTTCATTATTAGCCATTTTTTCCATTATTGCTACTATAGCTTCGCCGTTTCCCCAGGTAAGTTCTATTCCGTCCAAATCTTCTTTAGTTAATACTCCTTCTTCAAAGCACTCCATTGCCCAGGCAATTGTCATTCCTGCTGAAATTGTGTCTATACCGTAAATATTACATATTTCATTACACTTGATTATTGCTTCTATATCTCCATTAAGAAGAGTTGAGCCGAAAGCTGCTTGAGTTTCATATTCCGGTCTGTCAGTATCTCCCACAGGCCATTTTCCATCATCTACTTTATATTTAGCTCCGCATCCTAGTGGACAATTTGAACAGTTGTATGCCTTAACCTTATATTTCTGGTCATAAGCTGCAGGAGCAACACTTTTAGCGTTTTCTTCGCCGAAATCTACTACTCCAACTCCTCCCCAGTTTTTAACTGGTGAGTCTCCATTTAGTGCTGAGCCTTCAGTAAATACTCCTGTACCGTATACGCTAAATCCTTGAGCCATCTCATTTTCTTTCATAGCTGCTGATATTTTTTTATTAAGCTCTACTATTTTATCAGGATTTGCAACTTCTATTTCTTTAGTTCCTCTTACTGCGATTGCTTTTAGATTCTTAGAGCCCATTACTGCTCCACAGCCACCTCTTCCAGCAGCACGATGTTCATCATTCATAATAGCCGCAATGTTAGATAAATTTTCCCCTGCTGGTCCTATGCAGCTTACTCTTAATTTATCATCACCTAACTCTTCTTTTAATGTTTTTAAAGTTTCTTTTGAATTCATTCCCCAGAGTTTTGATGCATCTTTAATTTCTACTTTTCCATCATTTATCCAAATGTATACAGGTTCTTTGGATATTCCTTTAACAAATAAAGCATCAAAACCTGCTTTTTTAAGCTCCGGTCCAAAGAATCCTCCGGAGTTTGCATCATTCCATCCTCCCGTTACTGGAGATTTGTTTACTACAGTATATCTTCCACCAAAGAAAGCTTTTGTTCCACTGGTAGGTCCTGTCATAAATCCTAACATACTTTCTTCTCCTAGAGGATCTACTTTTGCAGGCATATTGTCGTAAAGTACCTTAGCGCCTATACCATAACCTCCTATGAATTTGGAAGCCATTTCTTCTGTTAATTCTTTTTCTTCAATACTTTTATCGGTCAAATTTACGAAAAGCATTTTACCATTATATCCTTTTAACATTAAATTCCCTCCTCTGTAATTATTTGGATAATCTAATCTTCATCTTCTTCATCTAAAATAGATATCTCTTCAACCATACCTTTTGGTTTTACGTGAAGGTCTGCTAATGATAGTTTTGGTTGATCGTAAGTGTAATCCCCTGGTTCGTAGTCACCTTTTCTTAGATCTTCTCTTCTAGCCTGTCCCAGTACATTATCAGGTCTATATGGTGGGAACCAGAAGTCTGTTTCTTCTGCCGGTTCAGATTCTACCAACACATATTCAGTAGTGCCAATACCGTTATATTCTCCAGCATTGATTTGAGCCCATTGACTTACTTTAGCCATACTAGATACGTTGGTAAACCTTTCAGTATTTGGCTCTCCAAAACCAAAGTCCGTAGCTTGTGAATCCTGCATACCGGATTTGGATTCAGCCATTTCTATACAAGCCATATCTATTGCAACTGGATCTTTAGAAGCAAATACACCGATGTTTGGTACTAAAGGTTTATCGTGGAAATTTACACAATCGCACCAAGGAGATATATCCATCGCATAACTAAGGTATATGAATTTTTCTTTTCCTATTGCATTTATATATCCTGAAGCTGCATCTGCAATAGTTGGTGCCCAGGTAGCAGTAATTTCAGGTTTTAAGTTTAATATTCCAGCAAATAATGCTCCACTGAAACAACCTGCACACTTGCCGCATTTTTCATTATGGAAAATAAATTCTCCATCTATCATTTCAAAAGCATCGAAAGGACATCCTGCTATAACTCTATCTAATAGAGTTGGTTTAGGCCCTTGAGCTGCTGCTTTTGCTGCCTCTTGATTAACTGTCATATTTTGGATGCCGTAAATAGGATGATTTAAGTAGTGAGTAGATTCTTTACCTCTATGAGAACCCATTCCTATACCTACATTTTTTAAAGCTCCTCCATATACTCCCATCGGGTGCCCTTTAAAGTGAGTTAAAACTATAACTGAATCTAATTCAAGTAATTTTTTACCCATAAATGAGTGTTTTAGATAAACTCCATTAGGAACTTCAACTTGAACATCATCAAATCCATTTTCTCCATCACATATCCATATTGGACATCCTAAAGTTTCTTCGTTAAATCCGTGTCTAGACACTGATCTTAAATGATCATCTGTAAATGTTCTTGAAGAATAGTCACTAAAAACTATAGTGTTGCAATCAACTATTACAGGCTTTCCTCCAAGTCTTTTAACTTCTTCAACTATTGCTCCTACCCACTGAGGTCTTAAGTTAAGAGAGTTTCCGTACTCACCCATGTGGATTTTAATACCTACAGTATCTCCCTTTTTGAAATGGGTTTCTAATCCTGCATCTCTTAATACCTTTACAGCCTTAAACGGTGTACTTTCCTGTAAACTATTTGCTCTGTCGTTCATAAAATAAACTTTTGATGGCATACTTTAAACTCCTCTCTCTTTAAAATATTTTTTTATAAGTTTTAAGTCATTACTGATGCTTTAGTTGCTATGATTTTAGCCAAAGATTCAAGTTTTATTTTTAAATCTAAAGCTTTGTCTGCTGCTTTCTTTTCGTCATCAACTACTTCTTGTAATTTTTCGGCTTCATCCAGACAACCTTGAGCAAGACCTGTTCCCTCTGCTGTTCTTAACCATACACTGTTTCTGTTTTTCTTAGCCCATTTTAGGCTTTCTTCTAGCTCTTTTTTTGTGCTTTCAAATTTTTCATCAGAAAAATCTTCTTTTTTTGAATCGAATTCTGCAGAAATTTTTTTGATGATTTTGTAAGTTTCTTTCATAATGTCTCTTCCATCGCTCATTAAATTACCTCCTTTAGGTGTATTGTATTAAAATTTACAGATTATCTGTAAAAAAACACCTTTAAACACACTCTTTAAACTCTTTTTTAAATTGTTCTTCATCTATACCTTCTCCTATAAATACGACTGTACTTTTTCTATCATCATTTTCATCCCATAGTCTGTCTGCTTTTGAATGAAAGCTTTTTCTTACAGCTTGAAACTCGTATCTATAGTCCTCATTTTTAAAATTGAAAAATCCTTTACTCCTTAGAAGTTTTATACTGTCATCTTTAAAAACTTTGTCTATCCATTTGTTAACCTTTTCTTTATCCATTGGCTCTTCTTCCGATAAAACTACAGTTTTTACCTTATCCATATAGATGTCCTCCTCTTTTACATTATTTTGTTGATTTAAATCCTTTAATTGATTATATAAATCGACTTTTAATATTTTACTCAAATCAACTCTTCCGTATTCCGTTCTATATATTTTAGCCATTCTGTTAATATTTGAAACTCTTTTTTCTATGCTTTCAATCTCTTTTTTTCCAATCAGGTCTACTTTATTTAGTAATATTATATCTGCATATCCAATTTGTTCTACCACTAGAGGATACTCATCTATGTTTAAGTGACCGAATTCACAATCTATGAGAGTTATGTAGCTTGTTAGTTCATACTCTTCTCTCATATTACCTAGAAAGAATAGTTTCATTAAATATTCCGGCTCATCCATGCCGCTGGATTCCATAAGCAGATGGTCAAACCCTTCTCCTTCACTATCCTCATGAAGCCTATCCATAAAGCCGTATATCATAAGCTGGGGGTCGTAGTGCATAGATACTCCTGGGAAAGCATGGATTCTTTCCGGTTCTACATGAAT
>JAABRS010000212.1 GCA_011390775.1 Clostridia bacterium
ATTTCAAAATAAAGTAATCTACCATAATAAGAAGCTTTTTCACTTATGGTTTCCTCTAAACTATCTAGATAGTTTGAAAGGCTTTCTTCATTAAAAGAATCATAACCATCATGTACATATTCTATGGCTTTTAATAAACCACTCTCTAAATATACATCTTCAAATAGTCTGGTTACTTCTTCTTCATCCGTATCCACATCGTTTTCGGTTTCTTCTTCCACATCCTCATTATCATTACCATCTCTAACTTCTTCCTCTTGTATAGGTTGATCGCTACATCCTGTAACTAATAAAGAAAATAACATGATAATGATTAAAATTGATAAAGTTTTTTTCATTTTGTCCTCCTAAAATAATGAATTTTAATTTCAATATTACTATATTATCAGAATAAAAATAATTTAACAATGAAAAACAAATATAATTTTACATTTTAAGTTGAATATAATGCATATAAATAATATAATTAAAAAAACATATCTGTAAAACTCCAAGGAGGTCTCGCTTGAAGCATAATACTGCTGTAATTATATTAGTAGTTTCAATTCTATTTCTAGGAATATATAATACCTATGAACTAGTACAAGAAACAAATATAAATCAGAAGAATCAACTTATATCTGAAATGGAAGAAAAAAAAGACAAGTTCAATAAATGGATAATCACAAAAAAAGTTATTTTAGATACCGCTAAGGATATAGTTGATAATTTTTCCTATGAAGACATAGTAAAAATGAATATAAACAATACTCTTTTAGATATTAATAATAAGGATGAAGATATCTCAGAAATGTATATTGGATTAAAGGATGGAAGTTTTGTTACGGGAAGTGATTGGATACCTCCAGATGATTATGATCCTAGACAAAGAAGTTGGTATATAGAAGCCTTATCAAAGGATAAAACTATTATTTCCAACATTTACACAGACAGAGAAACAGGGGAAGAGTTAGTGACAATAAGCTCACCTCTATATATAGATGAAGAGATAGTTGGAGTAATAGCTGCAGATGTTTTTATGAATAATATTAATGAATATCTTCAAAGTCAACTTTTAGATAACAACAGTTATGCGTATATAATAAATGAAAATGGAGAAATACTTGTTCATACAAAGGATAAATCATTAATTAAAAAAAGCATTTACAGCATAAATATAGAAGGATATGTTGATTTTTTTGAAAAAGCTAAAGACTCTTCAAATAGTATAAGTGGAAGCTATACAATTGATGGAAGAAACGTAAACGGTGTTTTACAAAAGATCGAAGGAATCGACTGGTATATAGGCATATCTGCTGAAAAAGATTTTGGAATAGAAAATTTAACTAATAGTGGAAAGTATATTGAAATAACTGTAATAAACCTTCTACTGGCATTAATAATATCCTTATCAATTTTTAATATAATAAGAACTAAGAAAAAGTTAAAATTAGAAAATATAGGATTATCATTAGATAATTCTATTGACTATCTAACGGGAGCATACAACAGACGATACTACGAAAAATATTTAAATATAATTTGGGAAGAAAGCAAAAACAACACACAAATATCTGCTTTAATGATTGATATAGATCATTTCAAAAAATACAATGATACCTATGGCCATCAAAAAGGTGATGATATACTTAAAATTGTTGCTGATACTATAAATAAAAACATTAGAGATGATGATACACTAATAAGATATGGAGGAGAAGAATTTTTAATACTTTTAAAAGATACGAATATTGGAGAAGCAAAAATTGTAGCCGAAAAAATAAAAGAAGCAGTGTACAATAAAAAAATAGAAAATAAAAATACTGCCTTAGGCATTCTAACTATAAGTATAGGAGTATCAAGTGTTTTACCAAAGAAAAACATAATTAAAGAAGATTTTATATACGAAGCCGACGAAGCCTTATACAAAGCAAAAGAAATGGGAAGAAATAGAGTATGTTTATGCAAAAAAATAAATTAAAATAATTTTTTGATTGAGTTAAGGAGCTAAAATAAATATGGGGAATTAAATTAAAAACTACAAAAGTGTATTTAAGAGCAGACGAAAAGCTGTATCAATGTAAAAAGGACTTAGGATTAAAACAATAAAACAACTCCTAAATAACTCCTGAGAAGGAGTTATTTTATTGCCTTCATGTCATCTGAAGTCCTAATATACGAAAGACCTTAGAAGTATATTAATCACTACACGATTATCTCATAAACTACAGATTCATATGGTCTTAGTTTTATTGAAGATAAATTGGTGGAGCTATCATGGTAATTGCTAATTATAATTCCAAGCACCTTTTCATCAAAAGACCGTTCTAATGTCTTGGCTGTAAAATTTGATACCACTAGTAATGAGGTATTTTTATCATAACGCTTATAGCTATATACTTCCGGATCTTCTGAATTTACTAGCTGATGTTTGCCGTAGACAATAACATTAGAGTAATCACTACTTCGTCTAAGTTGGATTAATCTTTGGTAGTAATAAAAAACTGATTCAGAATCTTCAAGAGCTGATTGGGCATTTATGAACTTATAGTTTTCATTCATTTTAAGCCATGGGCTTACAGTTGAGAAACCGCCATTGTATTTATCATTCCAATGCATAGGTGCTCTAGCATTGTCCCTTGAGAAAGGACGGATAATATCAAGAGCTTCTTCATCAGACAGGTTTTTGTCATTTGTTAAAATATCATACTTGTGATGATCCAGTAAATCATCATATTCATCAATTGAGTCATAATATGTATTGGTCATACCCAGTTCTTCCCCTTGATAGATGTAAGGAGTTCCCATCATAAAGTGGAGAGTGGTAGCCAGCATTTTTGCACTTTGGATACGATAGGTACTGTCGTTTCCGAAACGAGAAACTGCTCTAGCCTGATCGTGGTTTGACCAATATAAGCTATTCCATCCTTGATCCTGAAGGTCTTCCTGCCACTTTGCCATTATTTCTTTCAAGCGTACTAGATTTAGATCTTTTTTACCTGAAAAATTGTTATCTTTGTCTAAATCCATATGTTCAAATTGAAAAACCAT
>JAABRS010000213.1 GCA_011390775.1 Clostridia bacterium
TTAAAATTTCTTCGTATTTTTCATCACCTTTTAAAGACTTATTGATTTCATTAAGCTGAGTTTGGTATTTTGCTATTTCGAGTTCAATAGAGTTTAATTTTGAAGATTTTCCTTCTTTTTCCTTGTCTAACTTGGTGATTATTTTTTCTAATTCTTCATGTCTTTTTCTTTCGTTTTCTGCTTTTTCTATCTCTTGATTCAGTTTAGTTATATCATCATTAATATCTTTTTGTTCTTTTTCTAAATACTCAAGAGAATCTTCATTATTCTTTAGGTCTTTTTGGTAGCTTTCTATATTTTCCTTTTGTCCTTTGATCCTTTGATTTAAAGCTGTTTCTTCATTTTCCAATTTATTGATTTGGGATGTTGTTTTTCCAACTTCTTTTTCCAACCTATTTAAATCTTCTTTAGATATATCTTCTCCGTGGAATTCTGCTTTTTTCAAATGATCTTTAGAACCACAAACAGGACATGCTTCTCCATCCTTTAGCTCTTTTGCTAATATTGCTCCCATGTTAGCAAAGTATCTTTCTCTAATATCATTGTAATTCTCTGATTTTTCCTCATATTTTTTCTGCAGCTGTTTTTTGTTTTTCTTAATAATTTCAATTTTTTCTTCAATTTTTTTTATATCATTTTCTGCAGTTCCGATTTTTTTTCTAACTTTAATATTATTTTTAATTTCAGAGGCTTTATTTTCCTTTATTTTAAGCTTGTCCTTTAAATCTATGAGGTTTTCGATATTTTTAACCAGCTTTTTATTTTCATCTGTGTAATTACTTAGATTCTTTTTTAAAGTTTTTATTTCTTCATCAATTTTCTCTTTTTTACTTTCAGAGTTTTTTAATTTTTCCAAAATTTCTTTCTTTTCTTCCATTTTAGGAAGAAGCTTTTTATTGGAACTGATGCCTTCTTTTAAATTCTCTGTTTCTTCTAAGGATTCTTTAGAATTAACTTTATCATTTTCTCTTTTTATTTTTTTGTGTTCTTCATCAACTTTTTCTTTTATTTCTTTTGTTTCTTTTAATAGTTCTTCCTGTTCTTTTAAATCCCTCTTTTTATCATTGTAGTTTTCTTCAAAGGGTTTAATTTCTAAATATTTTCTACCCTTTTCTAACTTTTTTTCTTGAGAATTAATGTAATCTTTTTTTTCGTTTTCAACTTTTAATTGTTTTTGTAGTCTTTCCTTTTCTTCTATTTTTTCATTTGTTTTTTTAGCTTGTACTAATTTATTGTTTTCTTTTTTTAATTTGTTTTTATATTCTATATTTTCTACTTTTAATTCATTAATGCTTTCTTCGTCTTTTTTAATGAGACTTTCAGTCAAATTAAACATACCGTTGTAGTTGTAGTATTCGCTAACTAAAAATTCTTTCATCTTTTCGTCATCTTTGTATTCAGTTCTACCTGCTGCCTGTCTAAGTAGGTTTTCTCTGTTTTCTATATCTTTTCTCATTTCTTTTTCTATGTCTCTGAATCTCTGCTGTATGTTTTCATAGAGAGTAGTGTCAAAAAGCTTTTGAAGAATTTTTTCTCTTTCCTTACTTTCAGCTACTAGCATTTTTCTAAATTCTCCCTGGGGTATCATCATAATCTGGGTAAATTGATCAGAATCCAGGCCTATAATCTCATTAACTTTCTCGTTAACGTCGTTTATTCCGGAAAAATTAAGATTTTTACCAATTACTTCAAGTTCTGCTACGGTAGATTGTGTGGTAGTACCTTCTCCAACTTTTTTGTATCTAAGCTGTTCCGGTACTCTTTTAATTTTATATTCCTGTCCTTTTAGTTCAAATATAAGCTCTACCTGGGTAGTAGTGTCCAAATCTGAAAACTGGCTTATGAAGTCTTTTGGTTGTCTATTTTCTCCGCTTCCTTCTCCGTATAGAACATAGCTTATTGCATCGAATATAGTGGTCTTGCCGGAACCGGTAGCTCCAGTTATAAGAAATAGGGTATTGTTTTCAAGTTGGGTAAAGTCTATGATTTCCTTGTTACCGTAAGGTCCAAAACCTTCCATAGTGAGTTTTATGGGTTTCATTTATTTAGCCCTCCTATTTCTAAGTTCTTCTTCTGTAATTTCTTCAAATATTTTTAAATCTTCTTTCGGAATTTCCTCACTGGTCATTCCTTTGTAAAATTTTCTTACAATTTCTATTGGATCCATTTTCGTGAATTTTTCTCTATCTATGCTTTCGTAATCTCCTGATGTTTCTATATTTTCCCTTTTTATTTTAAGTGTGTTTGGGTATACACTTCTAAGGGTTTTTATAGGTTCTATAAGTTCACCTTTATCTTCTAAGATAGCCATAATATAGTCTTCTGTGTTTGCCAAGCTGCTTACTTCTTCTTTTATAAGGTGACTGATTTTTCCTTTTATAATTCTTAGATCTCTAATTGGTTCTAATTTTATAAATTCTTTTTCTATATTACCTTTTTCTTTTATATCTATTACTGGAATGTTTTTTTTATGATCTGCTTCTGAAAAAGAGTATTTTAATAGAGATCCTGAGTATCTAATATTTTCTCCTTTTACCCTCTGGGGTCCGTGAATATGACCTAGAGCAACATAATCGAAGTCGTCAAAGTATTTTACATCAGCGTATTCCGCAGTCCCTATAGATAAAGGTCTCTCTGATTCGCTGGTTTCGATTTTTTCTGTACCGGTTATATATCCATGGGCTATGCATATATTTCTTTCTTCTATATTTAGATCTTTTCTGATTGTTTCTAAGGTTTTTTTATATGCATCATCTTGAGTTTTTATGTCGTTATCATCGTATGCCTTTCTACAGTGAAAGGGATCTAAATAGGGTATAGGATAGAAATTTATCTTACCGTATTCATCTTCTATGGTAATTTTATATGGTTTTTTATCTATGGTGCCGTAGGTATAGAGACCACCGGCCATTAATATTTCACTTCCGTAGTGAATTCTTTCCGGGCTGTCGTGATTTCCTGCAATAGAGATAATTTTTGCCTTTGTTTCTTTGATTATT
>JAABRS010000214.1 GCA_011390775.1 Clostridia bacterium
ACGTATAAGTCTGGAATCTTCATTATATCAAGAGTTTCACAACAACAACGCAAACTTTTATATTCATCAAAATTATTTTTGGGATTAATTCTATAATTACTTCCAATATATTGGATTTTAAAATATTTTTCAATTCCATACTTAAAGAAATATTTCATCGCCTTTTCATAACCTGAAGATGATTTGAGCTTTTTTACTGCTTTAATATCATATTCATGCTGGAAATCTTTATCCTTTAATCCAATAAGTTTAACTTTTTTATATACATCATCTTCTTTTAATATGTCAATAACCTTGTATGTAACCCAAGTAAAAAGTTCTTTAGATGGATATAATATAGTCTTTAAATGATTGGAACCTTTTTTGTATTTTTTAAGAAACCGGATATCCTTCTCATCGAGAATACTACCGACAAATTTTTCATTAAGTTTCATAACCTTTCTAATATTTTGCAAAAAATAGTTGTTAAATAAATCAAAATCATGCAACCAATAATAAAGATGACTGTATATACCTAAAAGAATTCTCTGAGAAGCGTTTAATTTCAAGGAATTCATATTTTTAAGTATTTTTTCTTTATTATTAATTGCGCTGTAGATATTAATATTAACTTCATTAATTAATTTTTGATCAGAAATAAATAATTCTAGAGTACTAATATCTTTCTCTAAAACTATATATTCACAAACATATATTAATTCCTTAGATATTTCATTATTATTCATTATCTATTATCCTATCTTTAAAATTGGCCTGGTCCAACATGATAATCAATTGAATCATCTATGCCGTCAAAATCAGAATCGTTTTCTGTATCCCAGGGATTATCATGAGTCCAATAAACTGATTTATGCAAAAGTTGATTTTCTTCTCCATAATTCAATAAATTATTCTTATTTATTTTTTTCGTAGTATTAGCTAATTCTTCAATTATTTCTAAATGTTCTAATATATTCATTAATTACGCTCCTTTCAAAGAACTTCCGCAATTTAAACAATATGCTGAATTATTAGTTATTTTTTTTCCACAAAAAGGGCATTCTTGAATACTTTCATTCCTAGAATCTCCTAAATTCAATCTCCCTAATTCTGCTTTTAGATTTTTAATCTCATAATTAATTTTATCCAGATTTTCATCTGGTAATCTTGAGTAAATTTGCTTTTCGAATTTATTAACTAAAATCTCCTCTGTCTGAGCATTCAATTCTTTTGCTTTGTTAATAAATTCAGTTCTTACTACCCCATCAATGAATTGGTCGATGGTTGTATTTAAAACTTCATTTCCTTTAATTCTTTTTGATCCACCATTCTTTGATTTAATAAAATATACTGCTGCAGAGACACCCGCTCCCATTAGAGCAATTGGGATTCCAATTCCTGTAGCTGCAGCTCCTATAGTTATATAAGCTGCACTAGGACCTAATATTGCAGCATAGGCTGTTGCAACTCCTGCAATTCCAAGAGAAGCCTGAATTGATGTCTTGAAGGTCTCATCAGCTACAACACCTGTGATTTCTTTAAATTCTTCGATATCATTACTAAAAGAAACAGAAAACTTTGTTGACATAACAATATTATTAATTCTTTTAAGTTCTTCTACATTTTGTTCAATACCTTCACTCCACAAATCTTTTATTCTTATCAGTGTATAGTCAAGCATACCCTTCCAAAATTCATCCATATAATCAGATGGAAGAGATTTTTCAAGTGATTCATTTATTTTTTCTGAAGTTAATTTTCCTTTAATACCCTTTAGTCTCTCTATTATACTTTCTCTATAAGGATTAAATAAATTAGAACTAACATACTCAACAATATCTGATTCCAGTTTATTAATTACAGTCATTCGCACAGTAGTCAACAAAGATCTGTACCGTTCTCTAGCTTCAATAGCCTTATCAACTTCTTCTTCTATTGACTTTAAGAGGTTTTCACAATGCTCTACAATTCTTTGCAAGTGACTCTCCTGTGCTTTGCGTCTTATTTCTTCTTTGTTAACAGTAATGTTGCTATTGATGAACTTAATAAGATTTTCAAATCTTTCAACTTCATATTTAGTTGGGGAATCAAAAAATTCTTTTGCAGATACATGAAATATAGAATCTAATTCTATATCATATGTTTCATTTACATATTCAATAACTTCCTGTAATTCATCCTGCGAATCTATTAAATCACATTTTGTTAAAATACAAATCATTGGTGTTTCTTTTTCCTTGATATTGTTAATAATTGCTGCTTCTCTCATACCACCAATTACTTCGCATGATAATATCCAAAAGACAAAGTCTGCTTCTGAAATAGCATCTATAACTCTTTTTTCATTCTTTACTGTAGTACTTCCAAAACCAGGAGAATCAATAATACTATATTTAATATCAGGATTATCTATCCCTATATCTACTCTTTCAATATTCCCTAATTCCTCTTCAGAATAGTTTCTATCTTGGCATTTATCTTTAAATTCATTAGGACTAGTAAACTCTTCTGTACCGTCTTTATATACAATCTTGCAAAACTCCTCATCTGAAGGCCAGTAACGAGCAACCCAAGATGTCATTTCCAGTATATCTACAGCTGCATAGTCTCCTCCAAGTAAAGCATTTAACAAAGTAGATTTTCCTGCTTTAAATTCACCTACAAAAAGTATTCTAGGTATAGATGGGGAGTAGTAATTTTTTTCTTTAATAAGACTTTCTAAAGGTAATAAATCATCATTTTTAACAATAGGATTTTCTACTTCTTTAAATTTTTCTAGATAATCATAAGCTTTCGATATTGAGTCGTTCATTTATTTTTCCTCCCATAAATTAATGTGTTTTAATATAGCAAAATCAATGAATTCAAACCATTTATTAAAAACATATTTTTCATTAATCACTCTATATAAAAATATTCCTAACCCTAAAAGTGTTAATACAATTCTAAAATTAAATGCAAAACCTATTACAGGAAGAAGTAACGGACTAAAAG
>JAABRS010000215.1 GCA_011390775.1 Clostridia bacterium
TGCGTAATCTTCCATTTCAAAGATTTTTAAAAACTCTAAAGAATCTTCATTAGCCTTCTTTTCTCCCTGCCAGAATTTCTTTGTTCTAAAAACACCATTTAAAATGTTATAATCAACTTCATGATGATAAGCTATTTTAATGTTATCTATAACTTTTAAATCTTTAAATAATCTTATATTCTGAAAGGTTCTAGCTCCCCCCAGTTTTACTATTTGATAAGGAGTTTTTCCAATTGCGTTTTTTCCGCCTATATTTATACTTCCTTCAGTAGGTGTATAAACTCCCGTAAGCATATTAAATATAGTAGTTTTTCCTGCACCGTTTGGTCCAATTAAACCTACTAATTCATCTTTATCTACGGATATTTCAAAATTATCAACGGCTGTAAGGCCACCAAATTTCATAGTTAGATCTTTAGTTTCTAGTAATGCCATATCAATCACCCTCCTTTACTTCTTTTCTCGGAGAGAGTATCTGGTTGTATCTTAGTTTGTGGAAAAACATCTTCATTGAAAACTCTGCTGTTCCAAATAGTCCCTGTGGTCTAAATATCATCATTGCTACAAGGAGTCCAGAATATATAAGCAATCTGTATTGAGCAAAATCTCTAAGAGCTTCCGGTAGTATAGTAAGTACAATAGCGGCTATGATTGAACCTGTTAAACTACCCATACCACCTAATACTACAATAACTAATATTTCAACAGATCTCATAAATCCAAAAATGTTCGGATCTAAAAAAGCTAAGTAGTGGGCGTATAGTCCACCACCAACGCCGCCGAAAAAGGCTGCCGTTGAAAATCCCAGCACCTTATAGAATGTAGTAGGAATACCTACTGCTTCTGCAGCTATTTCATCTTCTCTTATAGAGATTATAGCTCTACCGTGTTTAGAATTGGTAAATGTATATAAAAAGAAAATTACAAATACGGTAATCCAGAAAGTATTATCAAAATTAGTAATCATCGGGATGCCTGTAAGTCCTTGAGCTCCCCCTGTGAATTTTATATTGTTTATAAATACTCTTATAACTTCACCGAAACCTAATGTAATGATTCCTAAGTAGTCTCCTCTTAGTCTAAGAGAAGGAATACCTATAATTAAACTTACTAATAGAGAAACTACTCCAGCTGCTATTAGTGATATAATAAGTATTATAATATTCGGCATACCAATAATAGCACCACTTTCAATACTTTCAATTATAGCCATTGCAGTAATTGCTGAAGTATAGGCTCCTGTAGCCATAAAACCCGCATGACCAAGAGCTAACTGTCCTAGAAAGCCTGTAGCTATATTTAAACTTGTAGCTAATATTATATTAACACCTATAAATACTATAATACCAACATAATATCTGTTTAAAACACCATTACTTATAAGAATTTTCATAATAATATATAAAACTACTATAGCGAGAAGGTTGATTAAATAACTTTTTAATGTATTTTTTTTCATGCCTACACCTTCTCTCTTTCATTTTTACCAAGTATACCAGTCGGTTTTACAATTAGAACTAAGATCAATATCCCAAAAACTATTGCGTCTGACCATTGACTTGAAATATAAGCTTTAGATACGGTTTCTACCATACCAATTATAAAGCCTCCAAGCATTGCCCCTGGGATTAAACCAATTCCCCCTAAAACTGCAGCAACAAAAGCTTTTAGTCCAGGCATGATACCCATAGTAGGGTAAACTTGAGTATAAGCAATACTATAAAGCACACCACCAAGGGCACCTAAGGCAGAACCTATTGCGAAGGTTATACTTATAGTTCGGTTAACATTTATTCCCATAATTACTGAAGCCTCTTTATCTTCTGAAACGGCTCTCATTGCTTTTCCAGGCTTAGTATTTTTTATAAATATATCCAACACTATCATAAAGAAAACTGATAATATAATAGTTACTATTGTTACTGTTCCAATCTGTATTCCTGCTATATTTATAGGTCTTTTAGGTATTAAATCCGGCATAACCTTAGGGTTAGCGCCAAAAATTACCTGAGCTAAATTTTGTAAAAATAAACTCATCCCGATAGCTGTTATAAGAGCAGATATACGGGGAGCTTTTCTTAGTGGCTTGTAAGCAACGGTTTCTATTGTAACACCTAAAATTGCTGCTAAAACCATAGAAAATATCAGTGTTGCTAAAAATGGAAGACCCATAGTTATAACTGTAATAAAAGCAAAATAAGCACCCATCATCATTATTTCTCCATGGGCGAAGTTTATTAATTTTATAATTCCATATACTAAAGTATAACCTAAGGCAATAAGTGCATAAATACTTCCAACTGATAATCCGTTTATAAACTGCTGTATTAATAAAGTCAATTAAATTGCCTCCTTTCAACAAAAGGGCAAGGAGAGACTAACAAATCTCTCCTTACCAATATTTTTTTATTATTCTGTTTATTGGATAGAAACTTTGTCAGCAAGGACATGTTTACCATCTATTACTTGAATTATTGAAATACTCTTTTGAGGGTCTCCATTTTCATCAAATACTATATTTCCAGTAACTCCATCAATATTTATCGCTGCTAAAGCATCAACAACAGCTTGACTTTCTGTTGAACCAGCATCTTCCATAGCTTGAGCCATCATGTAAACAGCATCGTAACCTAATGCTGATAATGCTGTTGGATCACTTCCCCATTTCTCGTTGTAGTTTGTTAAGAAGTTTTGTACTATTTCAGATTCATCTGTCTTAGCAAAGTGATTTGTAAAGTAGTGACCTTCTGCTACATCAGCATAGTCGCCTTCAATACCATCCCAGCCGTCTGCACCCATTGCAGCTACTTCAAGTCCAAGTTCTTCTACTTGAGATAATATAACTCCAACTTTAGCAATATAATCTGGAAGGTAAAGTACGTCAGGATCATTTTCTGCTATTTTTGTTAATACAGTTTTAAAATCTGCATCATTCTTAGTATAACCTTCAT
>JAABRS010000216.1 GCA_011390775.1 Clostridia bacterium
ACCTTTTTATCTTTTCACTAGAAGGTATATTTTCAATCATTTGGGGTATATATAAATATGAATAACCACAATTTTGGAGGTGGTGATAATGCTTAAATGGGCAGTAATTTTTCTTGTTATAGCAGTAGTAGCAAGTATATTAGGATTTGGAGGTATAGCTAACATATCAGGTGGCATATCCAAGTTTTTATTTGTTTTAATTGCAATTATAATAGTCATAGCCATAATTTTTGCTTTAGGTATACTTTAGTAAGTATTATATTAATTGAATTTTTTCTAAAAGAAATTAAGCTGGACTTTTTAGTCCAGCTTAAATATTTTTACTGCAATTCATCTAAATCTTGAAGTATTTCATATATTACTTTTACTGCTTCTGCTCTTGTTAAATTGTCTTTTGGTCTAAAAGTACCATCTGGGAATCCTGTAATAATCTTTGAATTGCCAAGTCTTCTAATACTTAACTGAGCCCAAGGTGAAGCTTTATCAATGTCTTCAAAGTAATCTTCTACTACATCTTCTTCAAGGTTTAATGCTCGTGATATCATTGCCGCCATTTCTTCTCTGGTAATAGGAGCATTTGGTCTAAAAGTGTTGTCTTCGTATCCTGTAATTATTCCTCTTCCTACTGCACCGTTTATACTTGACTGAGCCCAGCTATCTGATGTATCATCGAATAAATTTCCTTCAATAGGCTCAATTTCAAAGGTTCTTATTATCATAGCTGCAAATTCTCCTCTGGTAACTTTGTTGTTTGGTCGGAAGGTTCTGTCTGGATATCCGAAGATAATATTTCTATCGAATATGTCTCTTAAAAACTCTATAAACCAGTGTCCTGAAATATCTGTAAAGTCAGGTTCTAAAACTTCTTCTGGTTCCTCTGTTTCTTCTTTTTCTTCTATATATAAGTTTAAAATCTTACTTCTATAGTAGCTTCTGCTATCTAGTATTTCAACTTTTACTTTAAAATTTCCTGCTTCTTCTGGTATACCAGAAATTTCACCATCTTCACTTATTTCAAGTCCTTTTGGAAGTCCTAATGCATTCCAGGTGTATGGTTCTCTTCCTCCATCTCCAACTAATTCAAATTCGTATTCTTCTCCTTCTATACCCTCGGGTAATTCATCAGTTTCTATTACTAGTTTTGGAATACTAGGTCTTGGTGATGGAGTCGGAGTTGGTGGAATATATCCTTCTGTTGGAATGTACTCTAATAAATAACCTTTATCTACTTGGTTCTTAAAATTATTCAATTTGCTTTCAAAGTATGTCAAGTAAGCTTTATTTTGATAGGTATCTAAGTTTATTTCTTGAGAATCAGGTTTAAAGTAACTGCTTCTTAATGGTATCCAGGTGCTAAAATCTGACTTATATTTATATACATACTCTTCATTTAGTGTGTTTTTTTGCACCGTTAAAATAGGATTGTTGTTGTCATCTATTTCAAGATCTAAATCAATTATATAGTTTTCGTTATTTTCTTCTGTGAATTCTTCTTCTCCTACTAAAGTCCAACCATCTCCATTCCACTTTTGTACTGTAGCTTCATAGTCGTTATCAGGATCGGAGTAAGCAAAATAAGGTACGTCATTTATATCTAGCTTAACGTCGTTTTGTAGTTTATTTAGCAGATAGTTTGTATTTTCAGTATATGTATAAGTTTTACTAAAAATTGTTTCCCACTGACTATCATGTAATCTTTTTACTATGTTTCTATATTCAAGATTCGAACTGTCTATTTCATTACAACTTATAATAGGATTACCACTGCTGTCTATGTCTAGGGATAAATCAAATGCTGAACCAGATGTTACAGAATCGCCTATACTTATCCATTCACTGCCATCGTATTTTATAATTGATGCACTGCCGTAAGGATCTCCTTCCCAGTCGCTATATGCTAAATATGCATTTCCATCAATAACTTTTAAGTCAAAGTTTTCAGGACTAGATGCTCCTACTTTGGATGTGTTACCTAGTACTTGCCAGGATGCTCCATCCCATTTTTTAACATCTATATTGCCTAAATCACCAAGTTTATCGTAGTATGCTATTATAGGATAGTCATCGCTTCCAACTTCTATTTGAATATATTCATAATTATTTAATGGTAAAGATTCACTATCTAAATCTATCCATTGATTATTTTCATATCTCTTAACTGCTGTTTTCCAACCTTCTTCGTTAATCTGGTATGTTAAGCCCACGTATGGTATTCCTTCACTATCTGTTGAAACATCAAGAGATCCTATATAGAATTCATCTGCTTCGCTTAAAGTATTTGTATATTCATCTGTAAAGCTATCTCCTACCATCTGCCAATTTGCATAGGTTATAGGAAATACTGCTGTTATTAATCCTGAATCTGCATTGTTTGTTGTTGATATTGCATCATCTACACTAAAGAAGTTTTCTGTTATGCCTTCTAATTTATATCCAAGCTTAGGTATTAAAGTAATTGTAGCTGTATATACTGACTCATAATCATATGTACTATCATTTGGTGACCAGATTAATGTTCCCGTATATTGTGATGTTTCTATAGTTTCAACAGGAACTTCTCCTATTACTGGTTCTATCCCCGTAATCTCTGATATATCTATTGTCTGATCTTCCGGTTCTTCCGGTTGAGTATATTTCATGACAGTAGCTTTGTCTAAATTTTCTCCATCTCTAAATCCTACAAAAAGGACATTATCACTATCGATATCTAAAGATATGGAATATGTATAATTTGTAGTAACGGGATAGGTTCCTATTTCTGTCCACTGTGAATTTACATATTTGTATACTACGAAGCTATCATTATATCCATATATATCTTGAAGCGTTGCAACATAAGGGTTTCCTTCACTATCAAATCTTAATGATACCTCTTCAGCATATAAAATTTCATCACCATCGTCGGTAAATCCCTTCTCACCAACTACTTCCCAATTAGTA
>JAABRS010000217.1 GCA_011390775.1 Clostridia bacterium
TTTGAACTCAGGTGATTGTGTTTTACATATATCCATGGTAAAAGGACATCTTGTATGAAATTTACATCCTTTTGGTGCGTTAGCAGGGTTTGGAACATCTCCCTTTAATACCATTTTATCGTCTTTTTTTACATTTCCTACCTGAGGGATAGATGCTAGTAGTGATTTAGTGTATGGATGCATAGAAGATTCGTAAAGATCTGAGTAAGTTGCTATTTCAACTACTTTTCCTAAATACATTACAGCTACTCTATCGCTAATTTGATATACAACATTTAAATTATGTGAAATAAATAAGTATGTTAGATTGAATTGTTTTTGTAAATCCTTCATTAAATTTATAACCTGTGCCTGTACCGAAACATCTAGTGCAGATACTGCTTCATCACATACTATAAATTTAGGGTTTAGAGCTAAAGCTCTTGCTATACCAACTCTTTGTTTTTGACCTCCCGATAGTTCATGAGGGTATCTTTTTTTATGATATCCAGCCAGTCCTACCACATTAAGAAGTTCATTTACTTTTTTATCCCTACCTTTTTTATCATGAGTTTTATGAATAATCATAGGCTCTTCTAGGATTTCATTTATTCGTTTTCTAGGATTTAAGGAAGCTGAGGGGTCTTGAAATATTATCTGCATTTTTTTACGGGTTTCTTTCATTTCTTTTTTTGATATTCCATTTAGATTTATTCCATCGAAAATTATTTCACCTTCTGTCGGTTTAATTAGATGGAGTATGGTTCTACCCAAGGTACTTTTTCCGCATCCACTTTCTCCTACCAACCCTAGAGTTTCTCTTTTATATATATTAAAGGTTACATCATCAACAGCTTTTAATGAGCTAAAGGGATTTGCCTTAGTTTTCTTTAATTTGAAATTCTTATCAAGGTTTTTTACACTGACGAGTACATCTCTATCCATTTCATTACCTTCCTATTAATTTATCTATACAACCAGCATCTAACAAAATGATCTTCTTCAATTTCAATTAATTCAGGCTTTTCTCTTTCGCATATATCCTTAGCAAATTCACATCTAGGATAAAAGCTGCATCCTTCTATTTTTTCCGTTGGGTTTGGTACCATTCCTTTTATTTCTTCTAATCTATATTTTTCTTTCGTTATTCTAGGTATAGAATGTATAAGCCCTTTAGTATAAGGGTGATATGGACTTTCAAATAACTTCTTAGTTGCCGCTTGTTCTAAAACATGACCTGTATACATTACTATTACTTTGTCACATACCTCTGATACAACTCCAAGGTCATGGGTAATAAGTATTATAGATGTATCATGATCATCACATAGTTTATTCATCAAGTTTAGTATTTGTGCTTGAATGGTAACGTCTAACGCCGTTGTAGGTTCATCTGCTATTAATATTTCAGGTTCACAGGCTAATGCCATAGCAATCATAACTCTTTGCTTCATTCCACCGGATAATTGATGTGGATATCTTTTAGCGTTGTTTTTAGGATCTGGAATTCCTACGCTTTCCAAAAGTTTTACTGCTTTTAAGAGAGCATCTTTTTTCTTCATCCCTTTATGAAGCATTAATGATTCTGCTATCTGAAATCCGCAGGATAATATGGGATTTAAAGAAGTCATGGGTTCCTGAAATATCATCGATATTTCGTTTCCTCTAATTTTTCTGATTTGGGAGTCACTTGATTTTACTATATCATTACCTTTAAAGAGTATTTCTCCATTTGTGATTTCTCCAGGAGGATTAGGTATAAGGCCCATAATAGATAAGGAAGTTACACTTTTACCGCTTCCACTTTCTCCTACTATACCTAACTTTTCTTTCTTTTTAATAGAAAAATTCATGTCATTTATAGCTTTAACTATTCCTTCTTCTGATTTAAACTGTATTGTTAGATTTTTTACCTCTAATAGATTTTTTTCGGATTTTTTATTCATAAATTCACCTGGCTTTAAAATATATATCGATTTTAGATATTTAAAAAAATTCATATGAAAATATTATATATTAATCTTGATTTATAAATATAACCATGACGAGTATTTGAATTATAGCAGAATCCCTATTTTTCAAGGTTTAATCTTTTTAATAATCTTTATACCTGGTTATTTTTTCATTATATCAAATTATTATTAACATATCAATAAAATTATATGCTTATTGTATTTATTTTACTATAGTGGTAAAATTATGTTAGTAATGTAATTATACAGTATTCTTGGAGGTTGAATTTAATATATGGATAATTTAAGTAAAAATATAAGAATTCTAAGAAAAAGCAAAAATATAACATTAAAAGAACTAAGCGAAAAAACTAATTTATCTGTTAGCTTTATTTCTCAAGTAGAAAGAGGTGTTTCTTCTATTACCATAACATCTTTAAAAAAAATAGCTGATGCATTGGAAATATCCATGAGAGAGTTGTTTGATGTAGAAGAAGAATATTCTTTTGTTAGAAAAAAGGATAATAAGGCGTTGATTCATCTAGAAAATTCTTACACTAAACATGTCATACTCAGTGGTAAATTTGAGAATAGAAAACTTGAAGCAATTATTGTAAATCATGCACCTAAGAGTGTTGAAATAGCTCCTTTTTCTCACGATGGTGAAGAGTTTTACTATATCCTAAAAGGAACAGGTGTCTTTATAATTGATGGGACTGAATATATTGTAAAAAAAGATGAATCTATTCATTTTCCATCTCATATCAAACATACTGTTCAAAATCCTTATGATGAAGAATTTCAAGCTTTATGCATCTTAACGCCGACTATTTTCTAGATAAAATTGATTTCTCCCTTTTAAACTTTAAATAAAAAAACCATCACAAAAGTTAAATATTTTGTGGTGGTTTTTAATTTGTTGTTTGTATATTCATGTTTATATTACTGTCTAATTATATTCTTGCTACTCCTGATTCTTTTGCTGCTTTTGAAACTGCCT
>JAABRS010000218.1 GCA_011390775.1 Clostridia bacterium
ATACAAAAGCTGCTAAAGGTCCATTTTCATCTATTTGTATATCTGCAACTTCTCCGTCTTGTTCTCCCTCTACAGCACCTTTATCTAAGGCAGTAGGTAGACATTCTTCCGCTACATGAAGTAATTCTCTAACTCCAATAGTTTTAACGGCTGAACCTACAATTACCGGTACAAGTTCTCCAGCATTTACAGCTATTTTTAATCCTTCTCTTATTTCTTCATTGGTAAAACTCTCTCCTGCAAAATACTTTTCAAGCATTTCTTCATTTGTTTCAGCAACAGCTTCCATAAGAGTTTCTCTAAGTTCTACAGCTTTATCTAAAGATTCCTGGTCTGCTTCACCTTCAACGCATTTGTTGCCATCAAAGACATAAGCTTGGTTAGAAACTATATCCACAAATCCTTTAAAATTCTTTTCTTCTCCTATAGGTACAGCAAAAGGTACGATTTTTTTGTCTAGTTTTTCTCTTAATTCATCAAGAACCTTTTCAAATTTAACGTTTTCTTTGTCCATTTTGTTAAGAAATATAATTCTAGGTACATTTCTTTTTTCAGCAAATCTCCATGCTTTTTCAGTTCCAACTTCAACTCCAGAACTTGCATCAACTACTATGATCGCTCCACTTGAAACTGTCATAGAAGCAAACACTTCCCCAACAAAATCGAAATATCCAGGAGTATCTATAAAGTTGAATTTTGATCCTTCGAATTCAACAGGTATAACTGATGAACCTATAGAGAATTGTCTTTCTTTTTCTTCTTTTTCAAAGTCAGATACTGTATTGCCATCTTCTACTTTACCCATACGCTTTATTACTTCTTTATTATAAAGGATAGCTTCAGTTAATGTAGTCTTTCCACTTCCACCATGGCCTAATAATACTAAGTTCCTGATCTTATCTTTGCTGTATTTTTTCATCAACGTTCCTCCTCATTGTATTAGAATTCTTCTCGTGCTATTTTTATATTTTATATTAAAACCCCAAATACTGCAAGGATTTTAAGAAAAGGTTTTCACTTATTTTTTATTAATTATTTATCTAATTCTTCCAGTTTTTTTAAATCTTCAGTTTCTTCGAAATTAACCTTATTGATATCATCAAATTTCTTTTCTATTTTACTTGAAGTAATGTGTATTTTATCTACATCATCACTTACTCTCTTAATATCGTTTGATAGAGAATCCCATCTTTCTTTGTAACGTCTAAATTCAACACTAAGCTTTTTAAGCTCTCTATGTATTATACCTGTATATTCTTCTCTTTCTATGTTTTTAAGCACTATCTGAACTGTTGATAATATAGACATTAGTGTTGTTGGAGATGCTATCCAAACCTTCTTTTTCCTGGAGTATTCAATTAAATCCCCATGATAAGCATTTAGTTCTGCAAAAATTGCTTCCGCAGGTACAAACATTATAGCTTGTTTTGCAGTCTCGTCATCTATTATATATTTTTGAGCTATATCATTTATATGTTTTCTCACGTTTCTTTTAAACTCTTTTTCAAAATTTTTTCTCTCAAATTCCGAGTAGTTTTTATCTGTCATTTTTTGATAATTTTCTAAAGGGAATTTTGAATCTATTGAAATATATCCTACCGGTTCTGGAAGTTTAAGAACAGCATCTGCTAAAGTACCGTTGGATAACTTCTTCTGTAATTCGTATACCTTATCATTTTTTTCTCCAAATATTGATATAAGTATTTGATTTAACTGTACCTCTCCAAAGGTTCCTCTGCTTTTTTTATCTGTCAAAACATCTTGTAAGGATACAATATTAGTTGATAAGCTGTCTATTTTCTTTTGAGCTTCATCGATTTTAGAAAGTCTTTCTAAAACATTAGAAAAGGTTTCATTTGTTTTTTCAAATCCTTCTTTTAGTCTTTCTTCAACTTTATTGTTTATTTTTTCTAACCTTTCTTCAATTTTTTTGTTCAATTCTTCAAAATTACTACCTAGTTTTTCCGTCAAATAATTGTTGCTAGAATTTACATCCTTAGATAATTTATCTTGAAATCGGGAAAAAGAAATTGTAATATCGTTTTTCATGTCTAAAAGCTCTTTTATTTGATTTCTTTCAGATTGAGATACCTTAACTAAAACATCCTCCATCATAGCTCTGTTGTTTTCACTTATCAAGTATCTTATCTCTTTTACTATTTTATCTGTATTATCTTTTTTGCTTAGACTAAATATCTTAATTAATAATATTATATTTATTATTACTAAGAATCCTAAACCGTATAATAAAATATCTTCACTTCCCATTTATAACTCCTCATTATAATTTATTTCATCATTCCATATATATCATCGGCCTTTTCTTCTAAAAACTTTTTAGCATCAATCAATCCTTGATTATATATTTCAGCACCTATTCTTTCTATTATAAAATCATAGAACAATTCCGCTGCCAGTATCCCGATTTCTTCTCCTCTTTCCTTGTAAAAATATTCTTTTATATCTTCTATTACCCGTTTTTTTCTATCATCAGATAGTTCTATGTTTTTTACATCTTTAGATTTTAAATACATATAATCACCTCACTTAATAAAATATCAGTTATATACAATAAAAACAAGCAAAAAAAGAACACTTGTTCCAAAGTGCTCTGTATAATTTTATTGAATTTATTTTACTATTTCGTCTTTTTCTCCGTTTAAAGTCTTTATATATCTAGCTAAAGCATACATGAAATCCGAAAGTCTATTCACAAATTTATAATCATATGGAGTTTCTACGTTCTCAATTAGTTTAGCAAAAGTTCTTTCTGCCGTTCTGGTTAATGATCTAACTACATGGGTATAAGTAACTGATTTGCTACCACTATAGTATATGAAATTCTCTAACTTCCCACTTTTGTTTTGGAAAAAATCTATTTTATCTTCAAGAAATTTTACATCTTCTTCTTTAATGTTTTTGTACTT
>JAABRS010000219.1 GCA_011390775.1 Clostridia bacterium
TCCAGTTTCTTTCTGATAATCATATTCTTTACCTTCTTTTAAATACTCCAGAGCTACTCTTGTTGTAGGTCCGGCAAATTTTTCAAAATATTCTTCGCTTTCAGACCATTTTAACAGTCCTCTTTTTATTGATTCACTATTAATTTCACCTTTTTGTTTAATAAAACTTTCTATAAGAAAATAGGCCATACTGAAATCATCAGTGACCTGGCCTGCTTTTCTTCCTTTTGCGAAAACATCATCTGGTGGTGGTAAAAACTCTTTAACATATCCACTATATTTTTTTATTATCTGTTCTCTGGTTCTCATTTCAGTTACAGCTCCCATGGCATCGCCAGCACAAGCTGCCACCAAAGAACCTAATATTCTATCTTTCATATAATCATCCTTTTATTTTTCGATTGTTCTCTGCTTTTTCTTCATATTTCTATAACTGAAAGCTGACAATCCAACGATTACTGTTATGTATGGAAGCATTTGAATTAACTCGTAAGGTATGTCGATTCCAGTTTGGAAAACATTAGCCATAGCATCAGCTGTTCCAAATAGTAAAGCAACAAGCATTCCTCCTATTGGTGTGCTTCTACCCATAGCATTGGCAGCTAATCCGATGAATCCTCTTCCAGCTGTCATATTTGTAGTAAAGTATGACAAGTATCCCATTGATAAAAATGCTCCTCCAAATCCTGACAATACACCACTTAAACCTAAAGCAATATATTGAATTTTATGAACATTAATACCAACGGATTCAGCAGCATCTGGATTCTCTCCAACGGCTCTTATTTTTAATCCTAATGGAGTTTTATACATAAACATATGCATTATGAAGACACTTATAAAAACAAAATAAGTTAATACATTATGTCCCGATAACACCCTGCCTAAAAAAGGTATGTCTTGTATTATTGGTATATTAATATTAGGAAGTACTATACTGTCAATTGAAGATGAAACTCCTCTATCTCCAGATACTAAGAATAATAAGAAGATAGTACCACCGGCAGCCATAAGATTTATTGCTATACCAGCTAATATGTCATTAGTTTTGAAGTTCAGAACTAAAAAACCTAAGAATAATCCAACTAAACCTCCAAAGAGTACTGCCACTAATAGCCCTAGCCAAGCACTGCTAAACATAGCACTAAATATTACTCCTATCAATGCGGCTAAAAGCATAATACCTTCTAAGGCAATATTAAATATACCGGATTTAGAAGATACAGCCCCGGCTAAAGTTGCAAAAAGAATTGGGGTAGTAACTCTCAAAATTACCCTTAAAAAATCTGCTGAAAATAAAATTTCAAATACCGTCATCTTATTCAACTCCTTCCGTATCTATTGTAGATTTAGCTTCTTTTGCTACCATTTTGTGTCTGTATTTCGCTAAGAATTGTTCAGCTACTATTAGTATTATTATAGTCCCCTGAGTTATAGATACAATTTCAGGAGTTACATCTGTAGATCTTGACATTATATCTGCTCCTATTCTTATATAAGCTAAGAAAAATGCAGATATTGGTACATAAAGAGGGTTGTTTTTAGCTAAAGTTGCAACTATAATTGCATCCCAGCCGTATCCTAATAATGTAGTCCAAGTAAATCTTCTATACAATCCCAGAAGCTGTATTCCTCCACCCATTCCGGCTATGAAACCACCAACAATCTGAGATATTAATATTACCTTTATAATATTTATCCCAGAAAATCTTGCAAAATCTTCATTTTGTCCGGAAACTCTTATCATGTAACCCATCTTTGATTTGTATAAGAAAATATAAGCTCCTGCAGTAAATAAAAGAGCAATAATTAATCCTATATGGATATTTGTTCCCGATATTATACTAGGTAGTTTAGAGCTGGCAGGTAGTGGAAAAGATGCAACAGATCCTGCCCCCGGATCTCTTAAATAATAATTAAGTATAAAATTTGCAAAAAACAATGCTATATAGTTGAGCATTAGAGATGAAACTATCTCGTTTGCAGATGTTTTTATCTTTAATATAGCTGGAATAAAGGTAAATAGTGCTCCCACAATACCAGCTAAAAGTATAGCTGCATAAGGATGTATAAACCCTGGCATAGGTAGATTCAATGCAACTAAAGCGGCTATAACTCCACCTATGTGGAATGCTCCTTCTGAAGCAAGGTTAATCTGCATAGCAGAAAACATTATACTTACTCCTAATCCAGTAAAAATAAGAGGAATAGTTAATTCTATAACATTACCAAAAAGTCTCTTTCTAGAAATAGGTCCGGTAATCATTCTCATTATTGCATCTAAGGGATCCTCACTGATAAAAAATATTATAACAAAGGAAATACCTAAGGCGATGAGTATAGAAAGTGCTGTTCTTATAACATTAAATTTAGTATCTTTATTCATAGGTTATTCCCTCCAATTCCTCGTCTTTTTTTATACCTAACATATACTTACCAAGTTCTTCTTCTGTAAGGCTTTCAATATCTGTAAAACTTCCAGAAAATTCACCCTTGTACATTACTGCCAGTCTATCGCTTAATTCAAATACTTCATTTAAATCTGCTGAGATTAAAAGAACTGCACAGTTTCCTTCTCTGCTTAACTCGATTAATTTCTTCCTGATAAATTCTGCTGCTCCTACATCTATACCTCTTGTAGGTTGGTTAGCTAATATTAGAGTCGGCTCTGCAGAGAACTCTCTGGCAACTACAACTTTTTGAATATTACCTCCCGACAGCATGCTTATATTCTGTTTATATGAATCCGCTTTTATGTTATATTCATTTATTAATTTTGAAGAAAATTCCTCAATAGAATCTGATTTTAGCATGTATCTGCTTGAAAATTTTTCTTTATCAAATTGGTTTGAGATCAAATTATGAAGTATATCCAT
>JAABRS010000220.1 GCA_011390775.1 Clostridia bacterium
AATTTAATCTTCTCTTATTCATTTAAAAAACCTCCCCATAAAAGAATCCTATTCCAAGAGCGATACCAATGGAAATCAAGAAAGCAACAACATTCCTGACAATAGTTGCTCTTGTTCCAAAATATTCTTTTTCAACTGGAAAAGTAACAACTCCTACCAACATTAGTGATGTAACGAATCCACCTAAGATTATATAAGCTACTCCTTTTTCCAGAAGAACACCTGCTAATGGATAGGCTATAAAACCAGGCATCATTGTTATAGAACCAATAATTACACTGGCAATGGTTCCTACTATAACATTTTCGTTACTTAGATATTCAATAATAAAACCTTCTGATACTAAAAGCACAAAAGAAATTATCATAAGTAGTATTAAGTATTTTGGAAGTATTTTATTAAACTTCTTAACACCTTTTTTTATTCCTTTTATAGTTTTTTCTTTGCTCTTAATAAATGAAATTATAAGAACAATTATAGTTACTATATATAAATATTTCATAAAACTCCTCCTAACCCCCGGGGGGTATTAACTATTATTTTAATTATATATCAACATGATAGCTATGTCAAATAAAAATGAATTAGATGGACATAAGTCCTATATATTGATAAAATTTAATATGATATAATTAAATTACTTATTGAAGAGAGGATGGTAGATTATGAAGAAAATAGAAAGAGACAAATGCATAATAGAAATGTCAAAGAATCATACACCTGTAGAAAAAATAAAATCAGGAGAAAGTATTACATTTGAGTGTCTAGATTGCTACGGCAACCAAATAATAAAAGAAGATCAAAATTTTGATGGAATAGACTGGAGCTTTAACAATCCGTCAACAGGGCCTTTGTATATTGAAGGAGCTGAAGAAGGAGACATTGTAAAAGTTGAAATACTGGATATAAGGGTAGAAGATAAAGGTGTAATGACATCAAGACCGGGAGCAGGAGCGCTAAAAGATAAGTGGGATAAATTAGAGTGCAGTGTTATACCTATTGAAAATAACAAAGCTATATTTAACGATAAAATATCTATCGACCTAGATCCAATGATAGGTGTAATAGGTCTTGCGCCAAAAAAGGAAAGCATAAGAAATACAACCCCTGATTACCACGGTGGAAATATGGATTGTAAAAGAATTACAAAAGGAGCTACTTTATATTTAAAATCAAATGTAGAAGGTGGATTGCTTTCTATGGGGGATATTCATGGAGTAATGGGTGATGGAGAAGTATCAATAAGCGGTTTAGAAATGAATGGTGAGGTTGATGTAAGAGTTACAGTACTAAAAGACTATAGTATTCCAACACCATCTGTATTAAATAAAGATTTATTTATGACCATATATTCAGCTAAAACTCTTGATGAAGCAGCGATAAAAGCTACTCAGAGTATGTTTGATTTTTTAGTAGATAATATAGATATAACTAAAAAGGAAGCAGGAAACTTGCTGTCATTAATTGGAAATCTAAGAATTAATCAAATAGTTGATCCTCTAATGACTGTAAGGATGGAATTAGAAAAAGAAATTTTTGATAAATATAACTATAAATTTTTATAGGAGGAATTAAATTGAAAATAATACAAACGGATAACGGTTTAAAACCCAAAGGACATTATTCTCAGGGAATTATTCACAATGATATACTTTATGTTTCAGGACAGGTATCAGTAGATCCAGAATCAGGAAAGGATTTAATTGGAACACCTGCTGAGGAAACTAAAAGAATTTTAAAAAACATAGATATGATATTAAAAGAAGCTGGAACTTCAAAAGATAAGGTTATAAAAGTTACCGTGTATACTTCTGATATGGAATACTGGGGAGAAATAAATCAGGAGTATGGAAAATATTTTGATAATCATAAGCCAACGAGAGTTATAGTACCTACAGGAGATTTGGGAGATGGTTTTAAAGTTGAAATAGAAATGATGGCAGCTGTTTAAATTAAAAAGGCTTATCCTTGTTGATAAGCCTTTCTTTCTTTATCGTAACAAACATGGCATAGAGATTCGTATGTAACCTTATCCCCATCTATTGCAATTTGACTGCCGTCAAAAACAAATTCACCATTAATTTTTCGAGCATTAAATACTGCTTTTTTTCCACATCTACAGATTGTCTTAAGTTCTTCAATAGAGTGTGCTAAAAGCAGGAGTCTTTTACTCCCAGGGAATCCTTTAGTTTGAAAATCAGTCCTTAATCCATAGCATATTACCGGGATACTTCTTAAAGTAACAAAATCCATCAACTGATCAATCTGTTTTTCTGTTAAAAATTGAACTTCATCTACAAGCAGACAATCCATTTCTTGGTTTTCTAGTAAGTCGTAGATATTTACTTCATTTTCTATCATATAATCTACTTTTCTTTTTACACCGATTCTTGATACTATATAATCTTTGCCCTTGCTATCAACCTTTGGCTTTAGTAATAAAACCTTCATGTCTCTTTCTTCATAGTTGTAAGCTACTTGTATTAAGTGGGTTGTTTTTCCTGAATTCATTGCCCCGTATCTAAAGTATAATTTTGCCATAAAACATCTCCTCAATCTTATAGTATATGTTTTCCTATTATTTTATCTAACTTCCTTATATCCACACCTTTTTTTAGATTTAACTTAAAGTTACCGGCTCTTGTCCAAAGCTGTATTTCAGCATTAAAATCAAGCATTCCTGCATTTTCACTTGAATACATGACAATTGATTTGTAAGGGATGGAGTAGATTTCAGTTTTCTTACCTGTTATACCCTGTTTATCTGCGATTATTAGTCTTTTATTAGTTATTAGGGCAATATCTCTAATTGTTTTATAAGCAATT
>JAABRS010000221.1 GCA_011390775.1 Clostridia bacterium
ACATTAAAAAGTGAGCATTATCCGGTAAATATAACCAAAATAGCTACAACAGTCATAATGAACAATGAAATGGATAAAAATGCAAGAACCCATACAGGAGTAATATCCAGTGTTTTATATGCTAATTTTTTTGAAATTTTATCATATCTCCAGTATGCAAATATATAACACAGTTGTCCTGTTATAACAAGCATAAGACCTAGTATTCTCATTATCCATTTAGGAGCTCCTATATCTAAAAATCTTACTATACCTAGTCCTGTTGCTATTAAAGCTATTCCCGTCCTAACCCAGGATGTAAAGGTTCTCTCGTTAGCTAGAAAAGTTCTTTCATGGGCGAGATAAGTTCTTTCTTCGCTAAGTTCTGTCTTAGGATTATTGTCATCAGTCATATTATCATCTCCTATGCAAATTTTTGTATTACAGTCCCCAAAAAATAGATATAAATAAAGGTGTTACTATAGATAAAATTATTTGTAGTGGAGCTCCTACCTTAATAAAATCTACAAACTTATAGTTTCCCGGTCCGTAGACCATTAAGTTAGTTTGGTTTCCTAAAGGACTTAAGAAGGTATTGCTAGCTGCAAAAGTCACTGCTAAAACAAAGGCAAAGGGATTTGCTCCTAATTTATTAGCCACATCAATTGCTATTGGAATCATTAAAACTACACTAGCTCTATTACTGATTAATTGGGTTAAAGTTGCCGTAAGTAAATAAAATATACCCAAATTCACTATAATAGGAAAATTACTGGTTAGACTAAGTAATTTTACAGATATGTATTCTGTACTTCCAGTTTTTTCCATAGCAATACCTAATGGAATTAATCCTGCTAGAAGCATTATTATCTTCCAATCAACAGCTTGATAGATTTGATTTGGTTTTATACACCCTGTAAATATCATAGCAATAACACCCATAAGTGCAGACACTACAATTGGAGTAATATTAAATACTGCTAAGGATATAACAATTGCCATAATACCTAAGGAAGTGAACATTTTAGATTTTTTATAGTCTTCAGTTGTTTCCTTATGTATAATAATAAAATCTCTTTTAATTTTTTCAAGATTTTCTAAAGCTTCTTCCGTTCCTAGTAAAAGTAATACATCCCCGGGTTTTATTTCAATATTTTCAAGTTTTTCCGGTAAATCTCTACCTCTTTTTACTGCTAATACGTAAGAATTATATGTGTTCAAAAAATCTACTTCTTCTAGTGTTTTACCTTCCAAGCCTGAACCATTAGGGATTACAACTTCTATAAGTATTTTTTCTAAATCCTCTTCTAACTGGTCTTGTCTTGACTTTGATTTTGTGGCAAATTCTAAATTTTCAGATTTCATAATATTTTCTAAAGTCTCTTTATCCATCCTTATAAGAAGTTGATCTTTTTCCTTTAAGGTTTTTGAGCTTAGTGGTTCTTCTAAAGACATTTCCTCCCTGCTTATTTTTATGACATCCATGTCGTAATTTTTTTCTTCTTTAATTTGATCTATACTCTTCCCGATAAAAGGAGATTGAGGGAATACGATTATCTCAGATATGAAGGTTTCAATTTTATACTCCTTAGTAAATTCTTCATCAGGGTCTATCCTCTCTGGAGTTAGCCAGTATCCTAAAGTTACTAAATATGTCAGTCCAACTGCAAAAATAACTAATCCAAGCTTGGTAAACTCAAACATTGAAAAAGGATGGTTTATTAGTCTTTGGGAAATATCACTTGCTAAAAGATTTGTTGAAGTTCCAATCAATGTAATTACTCCTCCCATCATCGAAGCGTAGGAAAGAGGTATTAATATTTTTGAAGGAGAAGTTTTTGTTTTTCTGGATAAATTAACTACTATAGGAATAAATATAGCTACTACCGGAGTATTATTTAAAAAAGTTGCAGTTATTCCTGCAATTAAACAAATTATGAAAAGTTGCTTTTTTATATTATTTCCAGTTAAATTTGCAATTTTATCCCCAAGAACCTGTACAAATCCATTATTCTTAATTGCTTCACTTAAAATGAACATGGCTAAAATTGTAATTGTAGCTTTATTAGAAAATCCAGATAAAGCTTCTTCAAGGGATATTTTAGTCCAGGGTTGCAAAATTACTAGAATCGCCGGGATACTTAATGCTACAATATCAATTCTTATAATCTCAAAGATAAACAAGATGACCATTACAGTAATGATAATAAAAAGAATAATCATTCCAGTATTAATAGATATGTCTTGTTCTACTTGTGAACTAGCATATACATTAGTAGAAAAAAACAGTGAAATAATGATAAGTAGTAATACTACCCTAAAGATTTTTAGAATATTTTTTCTATTATCAAACATTTATCAGTCACCTCATTGGCCTTCTATAGATATTCGAATTTTTCAGTATTACCTTGCTCATTCTTCTCCATTTAATTGTATTCCATTTGCATTGATTTAGTATGGTAATCTGATTTTTTAAATAAAAAAAGGTAAATACAGGAGTAAATACCTTTTCTTTTAAAGTTTATTTAAAATTCTGTCTCAATATTCTCCTATTATTAAGTATATCAAAGGATATATATTGTTTCAAAACACAAATTTATTTTTATCTATTCTAAAGAATATAGAAATCTAATAATCAAACTTTCTACTTCTTCATATTCTTCTTCAGTAAGTCTTTCTTTAAGATGGTCAATTATTAATATATTCTCATCTTCAGTAATACCATCACTAGTCAGGGTCATTAAGTAATTTATATCTATTTTACCTATGTATTTAAATACTAAAGCTTTTTCCTCATCAGTAAGTTCAATATCTATGCCCGGTA